>JBAYAP010000102.1:0-5367 GCA_041669715.1 Acholeplasmataceae bacterium | reverse complement strand
GTTTGAAGAAGTCGAAAAGGTAATAAATGATTATATGAATTACTACAATAATTATCGTTATCAATGGAACTTAAAACGAATGTCACCTAAAACTTATGGTGATATGCTTAGAAACACAAACAATAAAAAAGATGGTCGCTCTTTTGAAGAACAACCATCTATTGAAGTATTAAGATAATTTAATAACCTTTTTTTTAAATACTCCTTGACATAGGGTACACATTAATTTGCATACCTTTTTTTATTTTTAATATTTAATTTGTAATTGTAAAATTAATTTTTCTTCTATTCTTGTAGGTAAGAGTCGATAGATAAGATTACCAATACCCAATGACCAAAAAGTAAGTAAAAACACGAGAAAGTCAGCATCGTGTTTTTTTCTTTTAATTAAATAAGCATTATATGAATGATAGGATATCAGCATATAATTTAAAGCTTGATATGATTTAATTAAATGATAAAATTCATTTGTATTTGATACATATCTTATATGTTTAGTCATAGAAATCTCCAATTATAGAAAGTTATATATATGAACATTAGATTTATATAAGTTCATAAAATGAACATACTAAAAATATTATATCAAAAAATGAACATATTGAAAAACTATGTTCAATTTGTGGTAGTTTATTTTTGATAGGAGGTTTAATATGTGGTATCAAGTATTAAAAAAACTTAGAGAAGAAAAAGGATTAACTCAGCAAGATGTTGCAAATTATTTACAAATGTCTAGAACAGGGTATTCACATTATGAATCCGGACATAGTCAGCCTTCTATTGATCAAATCATAAAATTATCAAGGTTTTATGCAGTAACAACTGATTATTTATTAAATTTAACAACTGTCAATTTAAAAAATGAAAAGCATATGAATAAACAAATTGATGAAACAATTTTAATGTTAGAAGAAATGAAAAAAGGATATGTAAAAAAATAAAATTTAGAAACACGATAATTCGTGTTTTTTTTTATTAATGACATGATTTTATGTTATTTTCTTAATTATTGTGTAGAAAAAAGTTTAAGTTTTAAATAGATTATATTATGTTATAATGATTATTGAAAAGGTAAAGAGGTCATAAATTATGAAAAAAGTTATTGTTGTTGGTGGTGCAGTGATTGATATTTTTGCAAAACCTAAAGATCGTTTTATTATGAGAGATTCAAATCCGGGGTATCTTATTAAATCTTTAGGTGGTGTAGCTAGAAATATTGCTGAAAATTTAGCAAGATTAGAAGTTGATACAACGCTTGTGACTGCACTTGGAAAAGATGAAGGCAAAAAACTTATTATGCAAAATGCACAAGAAGTAATGCTTAAATTATCAATTATTCCCGTAGCACAAACACCAACTTATATATCTATTTTAGATGATCAAAATGATATGGTTGCTGCGATTGCTGATATGGATGAAATTGAACTTATCAGTAAAGAAGATATTAAGAAAAGAGATAGTATATTTCAAAATGCTGATTATGTTATTTTAGATACTAATTTAAAAAAAGAAACAATTGAATATATTTTAAAAACTTATCAAAAAGAGATTTATGTTGATGCTATTTCATGTCAAAAAGCCGAAAAATTAATGCCTTATTTAAGATATATTCAAGGGCTTAAATTAAATCTACTTGAAGCAAAACATTTGAGTGAAAATGATTCTGACGATATTGAGCAAATTGCGAAATTTTTCATTTCAAGAGGTGTTAAAGAAGTATATATTACAATGGGTAAAGAAGGTTCATTTTTTATGAGTAAAACACAAACATTAAAAACAACATCTCAAGGTGTTGATATTTTAAATACTGCTGGTGCTGGTGATGCATATTTTGCTGGAATGATTTATGCTAAAGTTAATCAATTTGATCCTATTGTTTATGCGCATCGAGCAGCATTACTTACGTTACAATCAGAAAAAGCAGTCAGTGATTTAATGAATATTAAAAATTTGGAGAATTTAACATGAACCAATATATAGAAATTAATGAAAAAGTTAAAAAAGTCCTTGATGAAAAAAAGGCCGTTGTTGCATTAGAATCAACAATAATTTCTCATGGGATGCCATATCCCGAAAATGTAGATATGGCAAGAACCGTAGAAAGCATTATTAAAAATGAAGGCGCAATGCCTGCGACGATTGCAATTATTAAAGGTGTGATTAAAGTAGGCTTAACTGATGAAGAATTACTTTATTTAGCACAAGCAAAAGATGTTGTTAAAGTTAGTAAAAGAGATTTAGGGTATGTAATCTCTCAAGGATTATCAGGAGCGACAACTGTTTCAGCAACGATGCTTATTGCTAAAATGGCTGGTATCAAAGTATTTGCAACTGGTGGTATTGGTGGTGTGCATCGTGGTGCACAAACTTCATTTGATATCTCAAGAGATTTAGAAGAACTAGCATCACAAGAAGTTTGTGTTGTATGTGCAGGGGCTAAATCAATTTTAGATTTAGGATTAACAAAAGAATATTTAGAAACAAAAGGTGTTGAACTCTTAGGATATCAAACTAAAGAACTTCCTGCTTTTTATACAAGAGAAAGTGGATTTGAAGTAGATTACAATATGTCATCACCTTTAGATATTGCCAAGCTCATGAAAGCAAAATGGGATTTAGGTTTAACTGGTGGTATGGTGGTTGCTAATCCGATTCCTAAACCATTTAGTCAAGATAAAGCAAAAATGGATATCGTTATTGATGCAGCTTTGAAAAAAGCAGAATCATTAGGAATTAAAGGTAAAAATATTACACCTTATCTTTTAAATGAAATTAAAATAAATACAAACGGTGATAGTTTAAAAGCTAATCTTGAATTAGTTTATAATAATGCAAAATTGGCTGCACAAATTGCTATAGCATTTCAAAACATTTAAATTTTGTAAAATAAAAAAACATCAGATTTAAAAATTTGATGTTTTTTTATTTTTTAGATAGATTTTTTAGTGCGATCTATCTATCTAAAAAGTTTGATATTGATTTATATTTGTTAATCAAAGAGAGTTTAACTATTAAACATTTTTAAAGGGAGAGAAAAAAAGTTTTATCAATATCTATGTATTTACTTTGTTTACACTTTGATTATAGCACAAGCAATTTTAAGTAAAAGATATATGGGGATTAAACGTTAATTTAACATAAGATACCATAAAGTTACAATGATTTGCGGAAATGTTTTTAAGTGAAAAATAAAATAGGCATTTCAATTTTATATAAATCATAGACGTAAAGTATATGAATTATGATAGAATACTAAAAAAGACATAAACAATGAGGGACAAAATATGGATTTATTTAGTAAATGTTTTCAGTATAAAGCTGCAGAAATAGCAAAAAGTGAGGGATATTATCCTTATTTTCATGTATTAGAATCAAAACAAGATACGGTTGTTGAAATGGAAGGCAAACGTATGATTATGATTGGTTCTAATAATTACTTAGGTCTTGCATCACATCCTGATGTAATTAAGGCAAGTATTGAGGCAACTCTTCATTTTGGGACAGGCGTGTCAGGGTCTAGATTTTTAAATGGAACATTAAATTTACATGAACAATTTGAAAAAGAAATGGCTGAATTTTTAAATAAAGAAGCTGTTACTATTTTTTCAACAGGATTTCAATCAAATTTAGGTATTATTTCAGCAATTGCTGGTAGAAATGATATTATTTTTTCTGATAAAGAAAATCATGCAAGTATTTATGATGGTATTAAATTAAGTTATGCGGAAGTTGTTAGATTTAATCATAATGATATGATTGATCTTGAAAATAAAATAGTAAAAGCAGACCCTAATAAAGGTTATTTAATTATTACTGATGGTGTTTTTTCAATGAGCGGTGATATTTGTAATCTTCCAGAAATTGTGCGTATTGCTAAAAAATATGGGGCACGCATCATGGTTGATGATGCACATGGCTTAGGTGTTATGGGCATGCATGGTAGAGGCACTGCTGAATATTTCGGTTTAGAAGATGAAGTTGATATTTTTATGGGTACTTTTTCTAAATCATTAGCAAGTCTTGGAGGATATGTAGCTGCCAAAAAAGAAGTTGTAGAATTTATTAGACACAATTCAAGACCTTATATATTTTCAGCAGCAATTCCTGCTGGAAATGCAGCATCTGCTTTAGCAGCATTGCGCATATTAAAAAAAGAACCAGAACGTGTTAAAAATTTAAAAGATATTGCTGATTATATGAGAGTTGCTCTTAAAAAACGTGGTCTAGAATTAAGAGAATCATCAACACCAATTATACCTATTTATACATATACACCAAAAAGAACAATGATTGCATGTAATATGTTGTTTGAACGTGGTGTTTATGTAAATCCCGTGGTACCACCGGCAACACCAATCGGCGAATGTTTAATTAGAACAAGTTATACTGCAACACATACAAAAGAACAAATGAATGAAGCTGCAGATAAAATTGCTGAAGTTTTAGAATTATTAAAGGATATGAAAGATTAATGAAAAAAGTTGTTGTTATTACTGGAGCTTCCAGTGGAATCGGTTATGATACTGCTTTATTGCTTGTACAAAAAGGATATACAGTTTATGGTTTATCTCGTTCAAAAATAACTCAGGATTTAATTTTAAGTATGCAAGTAGATGTGACTCAAGTAGAACAAGTCAAAACGGCATTTTCTGATATTTATAAGCAAGAACAACAAATTGATATTGTGATTAACAATGCTGGTATGGGTATTAGTGGCAGTGTTGAACATTCATCTATAAAAGATATTGATGATATTTTGGATGTAAATTTTAAAGGTTTATTTTATGTGAGTCAAACAGCGTTACCTTATTTACGTATGTCAAAAGGTAAATTAATTAATGTTGGTTCAGTTGCAGGAACTTTATCTATTCCGTTTCAAGCGTTTTATAGTGCATCTAAAGCTGCAGTACAATCGTTTTCTGATGCTTTATCAATTGAAGTTAAACCTATGGGTATTCAAGTTTGTACAGTTTTACCAGGTGATATTAAGACGGGTTTTACAAAAAATCGCAGAAAAAATATATTTGAAAGCGAATTATATATAAAACGTGTTGAACAATCAATTGGTGTCATGGAAAAAGATGAACAAAATGGGATGTCTAGTTCGCATGCCGCAAAAGTATTTTTAAAATTAGTGTATAAAAGACGTATGCCACTAGTTAAAACAATTGGTTTTAAATATAAAGTTTTTGTATTTTTAGAAAAAATTTTGCCTAAACGTTTTGTTGTTTGGATTATAGGTTTACTCTATGGATTTAATAAATAATAAAAAATTAGATAAGTTTTGTCAAGTATAATTATAACTTAATTTTTATCAACACGAAAAAACCAGAACTTGCTGGTTTTTTTATTTAGATGTATAATGAG
>JBAYAP010000101.1:0-5374 GCA_041669715.1 Acholeplasmataceae bacterium | reverse complement strand
GTAAGCCATGGTGATGTATTTGGTGTGGTATTAAATAAGACTAGTCTATCGACTTTATTTGGGTGTTTAATTGCAAATTGAATTGCAACTTCACCACCATATGAAACACCAACGATATTTACTTTTTCAAGTTTTAATTCTTTAAATAAATAATTTAAAACATCGACTTGTATAGATTGTGTATAAGCGCTGTTTACAAGTTTATCACTTTGACCTTGATCAAAGAAATCCACTCTAATTAACATATTGTTTTCTGAAATTGTTTTAACAAAAGGTTCCCATGATTTCGTTGACATCATAATGCCATTTAAAATCACTATTGGTTTACCTTCACCTTTAACGTCATAATAGATAGAGCGTCCTTTAAAATCTAAATATGCCATATTAGAAAATCAACTCCAATTTTTTAGCTTCTGCTCTAAGTTCATCTCTAAACTTTGGATGAGCAATGCTAATTAATAATTCAGTTCTTTCTGCAATACTTGTGCCTCGTAAACTAACACATCCATATTCTGTAACAACATAATCAACATCGTTTCTAGATAGAGATACAGCTGCGCCTGGTTTTAATATAGGGACAATTTTTGAAATTTCTTCTTTTTCTCCAGTTTGATGATTTCTAACCATAGCTGTTGAATAAAGTGTGATAAAGCTTTTACCACCTTTAGAATTTTGAGCACCAGCAGCAGTATCTGATTGTCCACCAGTACCTGAAAATTGTACACTACCCATTGATTCAGATGCACATTGTCCAGTTAAATCAACTTCAATTGTTGTATTAATAGATATTTGATTATCATTTAATCCAATAACTGCTGGATCATTAACATATGCTCCATTTAATATTTGAACACTTGGATTGTTATCTATAAAATCATAGAGTTCTTGTGTACCTAATGCAAAACAAGCAACATGCTTACCAACATTAATTTTTTTCTTACTACCATTTGCTACGCCAGCTTTAATTAAATGCATAAAACCAGTTGTTAACATTTCGGTATGAATACCTAAATCTTTTTTACCCATTAATGCATGAGCAACTGCATCTGGAATACCACCAATACCTAATTGAATTGTTGAACCATCTTCAATTAGATTAGCAATATAGCCACCAATCTTTATATCTTTTTCGTTTGGTTTAGCATCAGGAATAATTGGTGCTGGATAATCTGCTTCAATCATATAATCGATATGACTAACATGAAGTTCAAGATCACCTAATGTTCTAGGGAAATTAGGATTGATTTCTAATATAACTATGTCTGCTACATCACATGCTTCTTTTTCATAAACATTAGATAGAGATAATGAGACATAACCATGGTTGTCAGGAGGTGTTGCAGTACCTACAAATATATTAGGTTTAACATGTCCAAAACGTTTGCGACCAGCCAAATGTAAATGATTTGGTATAAACGTAATATTGCCATTTTTATGAGCTTTTCTTAATGACCCTGAATAAAACCAGCTGTCAATTGAAAATGATGATTTGTATGCTGGATTAACAAAATATTCAGCATTTTCAAATGGTAAACAATTTGTAACATGAACTCCCTTTACGTGATTCGCAATTTCATGGAGTCTCGACAAAAATAATTTAGGTTCAGCACCGGCCATACCTGATACTATGACATCGTTGTCTTTTACAAGATTTAATGCTTCATCTACTGTAATAATTTTATGTTCTTTCATAATACCTTTCCTTCTTTCTAAAATTATCTTGACTTAAGGGGAGCAAATGATTTTACCCCCCTCGTGTCAAAAATAATTGTTTTTATTAAATTAATTATTATAAACTTCTATATACTTAAGAATATGCTAAATATAAATGTTAGTTAACTTAAGTTTAATCATAGTTGTTTATGTGTTTTTGTTATTTTGCAACAACAGTTGCTAATGATTCTAGACCGAATACTTTCTTAAATGCAGTTGTTGGTGAATATTGTAATTGATTTAATGCTAACATGTCTAAGCCCATTCTATTACCGTCTGCCCAGTTAACTGATCCAGCCATTGGAAGATCTACTGGTGCTGATTCAGCAAGTGCAATAAATGATTCCCAAGTTAAAGTATCAAAATCTGTAACTCTTTCTAATAATGTAACAAATGTCTTAGCTGCAATATAACCAGCGATTGCATAAGAATTAGCCCATAAATCTATAGCAGCAGTATCGCCATCAACTCTGTCAGATGAATTCATATCATGAACAAAAGTATCCCAATATTCTGCAGTATAGCCAGCAAGATAAGCAAAGTCATCATATGGCCAACCTGATAATGTACCGTCGCCGCCGATTTGTTCAGCAGTAGGAGCTACTCCAGTAGCATCAGAGATGTCAACCCATGCATTTGCATAAACTTCAAATGGAAGAGCAGTAGTTGCATCTAGCATTGCAGGTGTAAATACTGTAGCGCCATTTACATAACTTGATAATACAGGAATTGTACTACCTTGTTCTCTTAAAGCTTTAGTCATTGCAGTAGCAGGTGCTTGATTTGAAGATAAGATAATTGCTTCAGGATTTAAACCTAATGCAACTGTAGCAACAGCGCTTGCAGTTGATGTTGCGAATGGTAAATAAGTAACTCTAGCGCCAATACCTTCAGCAGCTACTTGATCAACAATACCAACTTTAATTGATTGACCAGCATCATCATCAGAATATAAAACAACGATATTGTCATTAGCACCAAGTTGTGCATCGCCATTAGCTCCAAATAAACTTTCATGAAGTGTTCTTGCAACTAACATTTTACCTTCAGTACGATAAATAGGTTGTACTGATAAGATGTTATTACCAAGATCGTTTTCATAGTATAAAGAGTTAACACCAGTAACACCATAAACCATAGGTACGCCTGATTCTAATAAATAATCCATAGTTGCATTAACAGTGTTAGTTCCAAAATGACCAACTAATGCAAATACGTTATCTTCTTCAACTAATTTCTTAGTATAAGATAAACCTGTAGCTCCATCAAATCCATCATCATAATGAATAAAATTAATATCTCTACCATCATGAGTTTCGTTGTAGTCATCAAATACTACTTGCATAGCAAGATTAAATGGCACACCAACTCCGGCAAATAAACCACTTGTTGCAGCAGTATTACCAATGATAATTTCATCATCAGTGATACCTTGAGTACCTTCACTAGATTCGCATGCCATTAATGCAAAACCAGCAACTAATACTAGTAAAATCAAATAAAACTTTTTCATTCTTTTTCTCCTTTATATTTTTTGTGCCTTAGCACTATTATAAACATTTTAATACCTTATTCAGTGTCACCTAAATAAGCACTAATTAAATCTTTATCATTTAGAAGATCTTTTGCCTTACCTTGAGCTTTGATTTTTCCAATTTCTAATACATAGCCATAGTCTGCTATTTTTAGAGTTTGTCTTGCATTTTGTTCAACGATTAATATTGTTCTTCCATCATCTTTAATTTTTTTAATGATGTTGAAAATATCGCGAATAACAAGTGGTGCAAGTCCTAATGATGGTTCATCTAAGAGTAATAGTTCTGGTGCGCCCATCAAGGCTCTACCAATTGCAAGCATTTGTTGTTCTCCACCTGATAATGTTGCAGCTTGTTGTTTTCTTCTTTCAGCTAAAAGTGGGAAATATGCATAAGTTTCTTCAAGCAATTTTTTAATACGTGCTTTACGTGAAATCTTATTGCCATCTTCATCAACTTTAGATTCAATTGAATAAGCACCTACAAGCAAATTTTCTTCAACGGTTAAATCATTTAATATCATACGACCTTCTGGTGATTGCATAATGCCTTTTTTTACAATTTTATATGAGTGTAAATTTTGAATTTCTTCACCATTATAAATAATTTTTCCGCTCTTAACTTTTGTTAATCCAGAGATTGATTGAATGGTTGAAGTTTTACCAGCACCATTTGCTCCTAAAATAGCAACAATTGAACCTCTAGCAACATTCATATTTATACTTTTTACAGCTTTAACAATACCATAGTCTATATCTAAATCTTTAATTTCTAATATGTTATTCATTATCATCATCTCCTAGGTAAGCTTTACGAACTTCGGGATTTGATTGAATTTCTTTTGGTGTGCCTAATCCAATAAGTTTACCAAATGAAATTGCACAAATGCGATCACAAAGAGACATAACTAATCCCATATCATGTTCAACTAAGAAAATTGTAATTCCAAGATCTTTGTTAACTTTTTTAATAACTTTAGCTAAATCAATAGTTTCAACATCATTCAATCCAGCTGCCGGTTCATCAAGAATAATAAGTGATGGGTTTGTCATTAAAGTTCTTGCTAACTCAATCTTTTTTAAAATACCATAAGGTAATCCATAAGGTGATCTAAATGCGTATTCTTCAATACCTAAGGTTTGTAGAATTTGATAACCTTTAGTTCTAATAACTTTATCTTCTCTTAATAATTTTGGTGTATGTGCCATATGATCAAAAAATGATGTAATTAATAATGAGTGTGCGGCAACCAATAAATTATCAAGAACTGTAAGTTCCCAAATAAGTTCAACATTTTGGAAACTTCTTGCAATACCCTCTTTAATCATATCGTGAGTTTTGTAATCATATAAATCAACGATGTGATTTTCTTTATTTCTTAAGATCATATTTCCAGAAGTAGCTTTGTAAAATTGAGTTATACAGTTAAACACTGTTGTTTTACCAGCGCCATTAGGTCCAATAAGACCAAATATTTCACCTTTATGAACATCAAATGTTAAATCGTTAACTGCTTTGACACCACCAAAATACATCTTAAGGTTACTAATTGATAAATGAACATTTTCATTTTCAAACATATGTGTAACAGTTTTTATGTTATCTATATTGTTTGTATATTTATCTATGCGTTTTTCTGAAATGTTTTTTCCTTCAGATTTAGCATTGTTCAAATTAGTTAATTTTTGTTGATAATGTTTTAATAAAAATTGATTTGCTGCATTACGTTTGCTATTATATTTTAATATTAATGAAACCAATTTATTATTTTTATTTTCTAGTTTTTCAATTTTTGAAGCATTGTGTTTTAGAAATCTATCAACTCTTTTTTGAAGTTTCTTGCCATTGGCATTCATCTTCTCTAATTGTTTTTCTTTACGTTGATTTAATTTATCAATTTCTTGTTGTGTTTTTTGTATTGTGTTTTGTGATAAATCGGTATGAGGATATTTTTGATTAATATCTTGTACATATATTTCTCTTTTTTGAGAAACAGTTTGATCCCATTCTTTAAGTAAAGATTCAACTTTTTCCGTATCATTTTTTCTTAATTGTGATGTTTTAAATTTTCTGCGTAGCCAATAATGTTTTTTATCAAATTTTTTCATTAAAGCTTCACGTTTATC
>JBAYAP010000100.1:0-5498 GCA_041669715.1 Acholeplasmataceae bacterium | reverse complement strand
GATGCAATATATCCATCAATGGTCATCGCTATATATAATTTTATTTTTCTCATTTGTTAATCTTTATAATAAAAAAAGTTTATTCATTACCTTCATTATATATGTTTTTATATATAAATAGGTTTTAACGAATAAACAATTTTATTATTTAGCAACAATATTAACTAATTTATTAGGAATAACAATGACTTTTACAATTGTTAAATCAACTAAATTTTTAATAACATTTTCTTCATTTAATGCCATTTTTTCAATAACATCTTTTTCTTCATTATTTTTTGCCATGAATTTTGCTCTTACTTTTCCATTGACTTGTACAACAATTAAGACTTCATCTAATACTAAATATGAATCTTTATAAGTAGGCCATTCAGAATAAATAAGTTCTTCATTTTGTTTTAGAACAACAGCATTAAGTTCTTCCGTGATATGTGGACATATCGGATTAAGTAATTTTAAGAATCCTCTTGCTTGTTTTTTACCAATCTTTTGTTCTTTATAAACATCATTAACAAAAATCATCATTTGACTAATTGCTGTATTAAATGCTAATTTTTCAAAATCTTCAGTGACTTTTTTAACTGTTTGGTGATAAGAAAGTCTTAAAGCTTCTACTTCATCATCAATAATTTCAAATTCGAACATACGCCAAACACGATCTAAGAATTTTTTAGCACCATTTAAACTATCTGTTGACCATGGTTTTTCTGATTCTAAAGGTCCCATAAACATTTCGTATAGTCTAAGTGCATCAGCTCCATGTGATTCAATCACAGCATCTGGGTTTACACCGTTGCCTTTAGATTTACTCATTTTAGAGTGATCATCACCTAAAATCATTCCTTGATTAAATAATCTCTTAAATGGTTCTTGATGAGATACTAATCCAATATCAAATAAGAACTTAGTCCAAAATCTTGAATATAATAAGTGCCCAACGGCATGTTCAGTTCCACCAATATATAAATCTACTGGTAGCCATTTATCTAATAGCTCTTTAGCTTCACTGCTGTTAAGTGGTACCATACTTAAATGATTTTTTAAAATATAACCCATAAAATACCAAGAACTACCGGCTAATTGTGGCATTGTATTTGTGTCTCTTTTACCTTTTATGCCTTTATAAGTTACGTTCACCCATTGATGAGCATTTGCTAAAGGTGATTCACCTGTGCCTGATGGTCTCATATTTTTTAATACTGGTAATTCAAGTGGTAAGTCTTCATCATCTAAGATATGGATATTGCTTTGATCATCAATAATCACAGGAAATGGTTCGCCCCAATATCTTTGTCTTGAAAAGACCCAATCTCTTAATTTATATGTTGAATGACGATATCCTTGTTTAGTTTTTTCTAAAAAATCAATGATTTTATTAATTGCTTCTTCATTGTGCATACCATCAACAATACCACTATTATAATGGATACCATCACCAGTAAATGCCCCTTGACCATCGCCTTTAATAACTTCAATAATATCTAAACCATGGACTTGAGCAAATTCAAAGTCTCTTTCATCATGAGCAGGCACAGCCATGACTGCGCCTGTCCCATAATGCGGTAATACATAATCAGCAATCCAAATAGGAATTTTCTTTTGATTTAATGGATTAATTGCGTAAGCTCCAGTAAAAACACCTGTTTTTGATTTATCCATTGAACGATCAATTTCGGTTTTTTGTGTAGTTATATGAATATAGTCTTTAACTTGTTTAAGTTCATCTAATGATGTAATACTTAACACCAATGGATGCTCTGGTGCCAACACACAATAAGTTGCTCCATAAATCGTATCAGGTCTTGTTGTAAATACATCAAAAGTTTGATCCATGCCATCAATTTTAAATGTCATCATTGCGCCATTAGATTTACCAATCCAATTACGTTGCATTTCTTTTAAATGTTCTGGCCAATCAAGTAAATCCAAATCATCTAATAAGCGATCAGCATAAGCTGTAATTCTAAGTACCCATTGTTTCATCGCTTTTTTAACAACTGGATATCCGCCACGTTCAGAAACCATTAAACCGTCTTTTAATTCGATTTCATCATTAGCAAGAACAGTACCTAAACCTTCACACCAATTAACTTCAACATCTTTTAATACGGCTAAATCATGTTCATATAATTTTTTAAATATCCATTGTGTCCATTTAAAATATTCTGGGTCGCATGTAGCAAACTCTCTACTCCAATCAATACCCTTACCAGCTTCAATAATTTGGCTTTTAAAATGTTTAATATTTTCATATGTAAAATTTTTAGGATCTTTCCCTGTTGCTAATGCATATTGTTCTGCAGGTAGACCAAAAGCATCCCATCCCATTGGATGAAGAACATTAAATCCTTGCATACGTTTAAATCTAGAAACAATGTCTGTTGCAGTATATCCTTCAATATGACCCACATGAAGTCCTGCTGCACTTGGATATGGAAACATATCTAAAACATAATATTTTTCTTTATGGCGATCTTCTTCAGTTTTAAATAATTTATCATCAAACCAATGTTTTTGCCATTTTTTTTCAATTTTATTAAAGTTATAGTACATACATAAACCTTCTTTCAACTAATTTCTATTATATAGAAAAAAAGTGAATTTTACCATGATTAATCATCTTTTTATAAATAAAAAAGTCAAATTGCAAAAAGATACAAATTGACTGTTTTACTAATTTTTTTTACTTAACTGTTTTTTCAACAAAATTAACAATATCGCCAACAGTTTTAATGTTTTGTGCTTCTTCATCACTAACTTGCACTGAGAATTCATCTTCAATGTTCATAATTAGTTCTACTGCATCAATTGAATCTGCACCAAGATCTTCAGCCAATCTAGCTTCCATCGTAATTTTTTCTTCAGGAAGTCCTAATTCATCAATAATCATTTCTTTTACTCTTTCAAATACCATGACTGTATCCTCCTTTTTTCACAAGCAGTGTTATTATAAGATAATTTATTATGTTTGTCAATCCTTTGAACTTCAAATATTTTAACTATTTATTAATTACATCTACCATAAATAATTGTCCAATTTTTAATTTTAGATTTTAATTCATCGGTAATTTGATTTTCAACTAATCGCCATTTCCAATTATTACCTAATGTAGAAGGGATATTCATTCTGCCTTCATCCCCTAAATTTAAATAATCTTGCATTGGAATTATTGCTGTATTGGATGGACATTTAAGCGTTTCTTTAATTAATGCATCCACACGTTTAGATTCATTTTCACAATTAATATATGTTAAACATTTTTTTAATGCCTTAGGTGATAATTCATTAAACCATGAAGCCGTTGTAAAATTGTCATGAGTGCCAGTATATGCAACAGAATTTTGGGAATAATGATGAGGAACATAGACATTATCAGTTTCATCATTAAATCCAAATTGTAATAACTTCATCCCTGGATATCCAGTTTCATCTAATACTTTAATAACTTCTGGTGTGACAGCTCCCAAATCTTCAGCAATAATATTTACTTCGCCTAGCAATTCTTTAATCACTTTAAATAATCGAATACCAGGACCTTTTTTCCATACACCATTTTTTGCTGTTTTATCACCAAAAGGAATACTAAAATAATTTACAAAGCCAATAAAATGGTCAATTCTAATCATATCAAATTGTTTCATTGAAATACTTACGCGATCAATCCACCATTGATAATTATTTTGTTGCAAATTTTCCCAATGATACAAAGGATTCCCCCATAATTGTCCATTTGCTGCATAATGATCTGGTGGAACACCAGCAACAAAATAAGGTATGTTTTTTTTATCTAAATCAAACATTTTAGGATTGGCCCAAACATCACTACTATCATAAGAAACATAAATTGGCATATCCCCAATTATTTTAATACCTTGACTATTTGCATATGTTTTTAATTGAAACCATTGCTCATTAGATTTATATTGCATAAATTTATGAAACTCAATTTCTTCGCTTAATTCAATTTGTAATTCAATCATCTTAGTTGGCTTTCTTAGCCGAGTATCTTCATCCCAATACATCCAAGATTTGCCATGTTTCTTTTCTTTAATTGCCATAAACAAGGCATAATCATCTAACCAATATGCGGATATTTTTAAATATTCTTGATATTGTTTTTGTGCTCGATCAAATCTAGAAAAAGCTTTTTTTAGTGCTTCATAACGATATAAGTATATTTGTTCATAATTAACATACATCTTATCATCAACAATATCAACAATCTCTTTTTGACTTAATAGATTTTCTTTAATGAGAAAATCTAAGTCAATAAAATATGGATTATTAGCAAAAGCTGAAAATGTTTGATATGGTGAATCTCCAAACGAAGTAGGTCCTAAAGGTAGTATTTGCCAATATGTTTGTTTTGTTTCAGCCAAAAAATCAACAAAATCATATGCTGCTTTGCCATATGTTCCAATACCATGTGCACTTGGAAGACTTGAAATATGTAATAATATGCCACTTGTTCTCATTTGTTTTCCTCTACTTCTAAAATCACTGAACCATAAGGGTTCATATAAATTTTTTGATTTAATAATCGGACTTCATCGTTTGCAAGCACAATTAATTTAATTATATAAGATGATAATTCATATATTACTTCTTTATTTGAAAAACTATTAATAATTAAAAGACGATGATTTAAATCAAATCTTTCATATATGATAAGATTTGCACAATCAGTATTTATAAACTTAATATCACCATAATTAATAACTTCATGATATTTAGAATCTTTTCTTAATTTAAAAAGTTTTTTATAATGATACCAAATAGAATCTGTATCCTGCATTTGATCAAAAACATTAATATCTTTATAATTAGGATTAACATCCATATAGGGTTTTACATTAGAAAACCCGGCATTTTTTGAATCATTCCATTGCATCGGTGTTCGTGCATTATCTCTTGATTTTAACGCAGTTCTATTTATCGCAATCTTTGGATCTAAGTGAATTTCTTCAGTTAAATATTTATAATAATTTATTGATGAAATATCATTAAATTGCTTTACATCTGTAAATGGATAATTGGTCATGCCTATTTCTTCGCCTTGATAGATAAAAGGTGTACCACGTAACATATACATTAATGTTGCTAACATTTTACCTGATTGTTTAAAATACTTTAAGTTACCATAATGACTCATTAATCGTGGTTGATCATGATTTAACCAATTTAATGGCAACCATCCTTTATCTTTAAATCCTTCTTGCCATTTGATTAAAACATTTCTTAAATCTAAAACATTTGTCTTTAAATCTTTTATATCTTCAATTTCAAATAAGTTATTACACCAATCGTGATCAAAATTAAATACCATAGACAATTGATTGGAATCGAATCCTGCATAAGATACCGCAGAATCAATGGATGCTTGACCCCCAACTTCACCAATTGTTAAACAATCATTTGGCGAAAAAATTTTATCGTTCATCTCTTTTAAATAGGTAAGTACTTTAGGAAGATTAGAAAACTTATTCCAATCAAGTGG
>JBAYAP010000099.1:0-5535 GCA_041669715.1 Acholeplasmataceae bacterium | reverse complement strand
TGGGTAGTTGCTGATAATATTAGAAAAGGCGCAGCAACTAATACCATACAAATTGCCGAATACATGATTAAAAAGGGGTTGAGATAATGTTATTTAAAGGATCAGGTGTTGCACTTATTACACCATTTAATGAACAATTAGAAGTTGATTTTAATATGTTAAAAAAACTTATTTTATGGCATATTAAAATGAAAACAGATGCTTTAATTATTTGTGGCACAACTGCTGAATCAGCAACATTGACTACAAAAGAGAAAAAACAAATATTAGCATTTGCTGTAGATGTTTCTAATCATCAAATTCCAATTATTGGTGGTACAGGCTCAAATAATACAGCGCAAAGTATTGAACTATCACTTTATGCAAAAGCAATAGGTGTTGATGGTTTATTACTTGTAACACCATATTATAACAAACCTACACAAAGAGGTCTTATCGCGCATTATAAAGCAATTGCATCATCAGTAGATCTACCAATTATTTTATATAATGTGCCAAGTAGAACAGGTGTTAATTTAGAAGTAGAGACTGTAGTTGAACTTTCTAAAGTTAAAAATATTGTGGCAATTAAAGAAGCAAGCCATGATATAAATCAAATTAAAAAAATTATTGAACAAACACCAAATGACTTTGCTGTTTATTCAGGAAATGATGATCAAACAGTTGCGATTAATCAATTAGGCGGACAAGGTATTATTTCAGTAACAGCTAATATCTTACCTACGCTTGTTCACACATTAGCAACTACTAATCATTGTGATAAAAACTTAGATCAAATCAATCAAGTGTTATTTATTGAAAGTAATCCAGTACCAGTAAAAGCCGCACTTAATTACTTAGGTTTTAATGTTGGTTCTGTTCGTCTACCTTTAGTAGAATTAACAGAAGAACATAATAAAATCTTAATTGATGCTTTAAATGCGTTTGGTTTAAAGGAGAATGATTATGCGGATTTTAATTAGTGGTATATCAGGAAAAATGGGCCAATTATTAAAATCAGACATATTATCATCTAATGATTTTGAATTTGCTGGTGGTTTTGATTTGGTCGAAGATATTAAAGAACCTTTAATTTTTGATGTATGTGTTGATTTTTCTCATGTAAGTCAAGTTAATAAAGTCATTGATTACGTAAAACATATGAATAAACCATTAGTTATTGCAACCACAGGACTTTCTGATGATCACTTTAAGTATATAGATCAAGCATCTAAAAGTATTGCTATTTTTCAAAGTTATAATTATTCTTTTGGTATACAAGTTCTTCTTAAAGCATTACAAAGTGTATTACCAATGATTTCAGATTTTGATATTGAAATTACTGAAAAACATCATCAATATAAAGTTGATGCGCCTAGTGGCACAGCAATTACGATATATGAAGAAATTAAAAAACAAAGAAAAGATGCAGAACCAATATATCAATATGATAGTCAAAGAAAATCAAATCAAGTTGGTATTCATTCTTTAAGAGCTGGAAGCATTGTTGGTGAACATGAAGTCTTACTTGCTACAAAAGATGAAATGATTACGATAAAACATGAAGCATTATCAAAACAAATATTTACCCAAGGTGCACTACGTGCAGCTAAATTTATAAATGATAAAAAATCTGGATTATATCATATGACAGATTTAGTCAAGGAGATGCTATGAATCAATTACAAGATGCATACGAAATTGCTAAATATATTAAAGATGTAGTAAAAAAAACACCAGGTAAATTATATATACAAGGAAAATTTGATGCTATAGAGTTTAAAGATGTTTTATCTTTTGGTGATCATCAATCTAGAGTACTTATAGGTGAACTTAGCATATTAGAAAATATTTTAGAAATGTATAAAGATATCATTACATCATCATATTTAGAAACTGATCGAAGAAATTCAGCATTACCATTATTAGATATTAATCATATCGATGCTAGAATTGAACCAGGTGCAATTATTAGAACACATGTTGTTATAGGTAAACAAGCAGTTATCATGATGGGTGCAGTTATTAATATTGGTGCAGTTATTGGAGAAAAAACGATGATTGACATGAATGCTGTTTTAGGGGCAAGAGCAACCGTCGGTAATAATTGTCATATTGGTGCAGGTGCTGTTTTAGCGGGAGTTTTGGAACCACCCTCAAAACAACCAGTCATTATTGAAGATGATGTTTTAATTGGCGCAAATGCTGTTGTTTTAGAAGGTGTAAGAGTTGGTAAGGGTGCAGTTGTAGCTGCTGGTGCAGTGGTTACTGAAGATGTCTTACCAAATACTGTTGTTGCAGGATCTCCGGCACGACTCATTAAACAAAAAGATCAAAAAACAACGGATAAAACCCAAATATTACAAGATTTAAGATAATAATAAACTACAAATAGTAGGTGGAAAATATGAATGAAATATTAAAAAAATATAGAAGAGATTTACATCAAATACCGGAACTTGAATTTGATCTTTTTTTAACTCAAGCTTATGTAAAAAAAGAATTAGAATCCTTTGGTTATAAAACTGAAACAGTAGCAAAAACAGGTTTAATTGCTGTTAGAGAAGGTTTGAGTAAAGAAGCTGTTGCATTTCGTTCTGATATGGATGCATTGCCTGTCAATGAACTTTGTGACATAGATTTTAAATCAAAACATCCAGGTAAAATGCATGCATGTGGCCATGATGGTCATATGGCGATGCTTTTAGGATTTGCAAAATATATTGCTTCATTAGAAAAAGTAAATCAAACGATAGTTTTTATTTTTCAACCTGCTGAAGAAGGACCTGGTGGGGCAAAAGTTATTATCGATCAAGGTATATTTGAAAAATACCATATTAAACAAATATTAGGACTTCATTTATTTCCTGGTATTAAACAAGGAAAAATGGGATTTGCAAATGGACCAATGACAGCACAAAATGGTGAAATTGATATTGTGATTAAGGGAAAATCCGCACATGGGGCACAACCTCATTTGGGACATGATGCGATGATTGTTCAAAGTTATTTAATTCAAGCATATCAAACTATAATAAGTAGAGACATTAACCCATTAAAGCCAAGTGTTATTACAATAGGAACAATCCAAGGTGGAGAAGCTAGAAATATTATAGCGGGTGAAGTTAAGCTTTCAGGAACGATACGTGTTTATGATCAAGATGTTTATGATTTGATTAAAAAAAGAATTATTGAGATTAATCAAGGTCTTGAACAAATGTTTTTAGTTAACATAGAATGTGAAATTAGAGATTATTATCCAGCTGTTATTAATGATTCTATATTATTTGAAACAGCGATTAAACAATATGATAAGGATGCATATGAAATCGTTGAACCTTTGATGATTGCTGAAGACTTCGCTTTTTATCTAAAAAAAGTCCCAGGTATGTTTTCTTTTGTTGGGACAAAAAACGAAGAAAAAGATTTTGTTCATTCATTACATAGTAATTTGTTTAATTTTGATGAATCGATATTAGAAGTTGGATTAAACTATTATATTAAAATGGCAAAAGCATTAAAAATTATTGATTAATTAATAAATATTTCATAAATTAAAAAAATTGCTAGCAGATATTAACTACTAGCAATTTTTTTTATAATTATATTTTTTTAATTTTGATAACTTTTAATATTTCTATAATAATTAATGGCAATAAAGTTAGTCCTATAATAATTAACCATTGAGATATCGCAAGTGATATAACACCAAAGATATTTTGTGTAAATGGTAAGAAAACAACTAATAATTGAAGTATTGCACTTAAGATGATTGCATAAATTAAATATTTATTAATTTTTAATTTAAATATTGATTTATGAAGGCTTCTAACATTTAATCCATGAATAAGTTGTGAAAGTGCTAAAACAATGAAAGTAAATGTTTCTGCAGTGATTTCTTCATAACCTGATGCTGCAGTTTGCCATCCGATGTAATATGCGAGAAATGAGATAAGACCAATCATTAACCCCTGTAAGAAAATGACTTTACCAAAACCATTAGAAAAAATAGAATCTTTAGAATTTCTTGGTTGTTGTTGCATAATATCTGATTCTTTAGGTTCAAGTCCTAATGCAATAGCTACTAAAGAATCTGTAACTAAATTGATCCACAAAATTTGAACAGCGGTTAATGTTGTGACACGTGAACCAAACAATATGATACCTAATGTTGTTCCTAAGAAAATTGTAATAATTTCGCCAATGTTACAACTTAACAAGAAATGAATGGATTTTTTAATATTAGCAAATATTCTTCGACCTTCGCTGACTGCATTGACAATGGTAGAAAAATTATCATCAGTTAGAATCATGTCAGCTGCGCCTTTAGCAACCTCTGTTCCTGTAATACCCATTGCAATGCCTATATCAGCTTTCTTAATTGATGGGGCATCATTGACACCATCACCAGTCATTGCAACAACTTGATCTTTATTTTTCCAAGCTGCAACGATTCTTACTTTGTTTTCTGGGGATACACGGGCATAAACTCGAATATGTTCAAGTTTTTCATCAAATGCTTCATCATCTAATTGATCAAGTTCATGGCCTGTAATAGCTAATTCATCATCTGAAAGTATATTAAGTCTTTTTGCAATAGCAATTGCAGTATTAATATGATCACCTGTAATCATAATTGTTTTAATACCAGCTGCATTACATAATGCAATAGAGTCTTTAACTTCTGGACGTTCAGGATCAATCATACCAACTAATCCAACAAGTGTTAGATCAGTTTCTAGTAAATCATTTGTATAAGATTCAAAAGGTATGGATGAATCAATTTTTTTATAAGCAATTGCTAAAACGCGTAAAGCATCATTAGCCATGGATTCATTAGCCTTTTTAAAATCATCTAACTGTGTGATGTTTTGATTTAAAATATTTGTAGATTTTGAAAATATAACATCTGGAGCACCTTTAATTACAGCATATCGTCCATCTTTAAAATCATGGACGGTTGTCATCAGTTTACGTTCTGAATCAAAAGCTAATTCGTAAATTCTTTTATAAGTACTAAAGAGTTGAATTGGGTTTTTGTGGATTGCAATTGCTAAATCGATAAAAGCAATTTCTGTCGGGTCACCAATTTTTATATATTGATCATTTTTTAAATTGACTTTTGTATCATTGCATAAGACACCATATAATGCAAGTTTTTCTATTTCATCAGATGATATTGTATGTTCATTAATATCATTAAAGCCAGAAGCAGTATAAACTTTAGTGACTGTCATAAGATTTTGCGTAAGAGTGCCTGTTTTATCAGAACAAATAATACTTGTTGATCCTAAAGTTTCAACTGCAGGTAGTGTTCTTATAATGGCTTGTTGTTTAACTAGTGTTTGCATACCTAATGCTAAAACAATTGTAATGATTGCAGGAAGACCTTCAGGAATGGCTGCAACTGCCAAAGCAATAGAAGTAAGTAAGGCTTCTGTTAATATATCTACAGATACAAAGCCATCAATAATAAATGCTTCTAAAACTGATATTAAAAAGATAATAAATGTAATTGCTAATGCAATGAAAGCTAAGGTTTTTCCTAATTGTGCC
>JBAYAP010000098.1:0-5553 GCA_041669715.1 Acholeplasmataceae bacterium | reverse complement strand
TTTCTTCCAGCACTGAAATTTGCGGATTACGATACAACATATACAGGCATTCAACTTATTACAGGTACTACTGTTTTTGATATAGGACCTGTTGCTGATGGTAAATTACCATTTAGCATTCTAGCATTACTTGCATTTGGATTACCAATAGTAGCTGGATTAATCTTTGTATCAAATACTAAAGGTTCTATTATTTCAGTTATTTTATTCATCATTTCAGCAATATTGCTTTTTATACTACCTGAATACACGATTATAAATGTTACAACATTTATTGGTGGTACCTCAGAATGGGAAGCTGATTGGGTTTTACAAACAGGTGCAATTATTGCAGGTGTTCTAAGTTCTTTAGGGGCTATAGTTGGCCTATTTGGAATGTCAAAAATATCATAAGCAATTTAATTCATGTTTTAAATTTTAACAATTACATAAATAACGATTAAAAAAGGCAAAACAGTTAAACTGTTTTACCTTTTTTTATGTATAATCTTTTTTTTACAATTTACTAAAAAAATAAAACATTGAAGACAAAATAAAATCGTTTGCGTGCTTTTAAATTTATTTATTACAAAACTAATTTTTAAGCCTTATTTACCAAAATATGATAAAATGAACTTGGTGAAAATATGAATTTAACAAATGATGAAAAGCATTATATTACGCTTAATAATTACTATAAAAACATGTATCATAAAAAGGTATATAAAATCGCATTAAACGGTGGTTTTACATGTCCAAACATCGATGGAACAGTTGCAACTGGCGGCTGTACTTTTTGTTCTTATATGGGAAGCGGTGATTTTGCAGGTGATAAGCACTTATCTTTAAGCAAACAATTTAATGATATTAAACAGATGATGCAACACAAATGGAAAGATGGCTATTATATTGTTTATTTTCAAGCAAATACAAATACCCATGCACCCCTTGAAAAATTAAAACGTCTCTATGAAGAAGCAATTCTTTTAGATCCAGACATTGTCATGTTATCAGTGGCAACAAGACCTGATTGCCTACCTTTAGATGTTTTAGATTATTTAGAAACATTAAATAAAAGAATGCCTTTACAAATTGAACTAGGTCTACAGACCATTCATCCAACAACAAGTAAACTTATCAACCGTGCCCATGATTTAAAATGCTTTGATGATGCCGTATATGAGCTTAGAAAAAGAAATATTGAAGTTGTGGTTCATATCATTAATGGTTTGCCTTTTGAATCAAAAGAAATGATGATTGAAACCGTAAAACATATTAATACCCTTGATATTCAAGGAATTAAAATCCATATGCTACATTTAATGGAAAAAACTAAAATGGGTCATGATTATTTAAACAACCCATGGCATATGTTAACTTTAGAAGAATATGTAGATATTACTGTTGATCAAATATTATGGTTAAGAAAAGATATTGTTATTCACAGGTTAACCGGCGATGCCCCATTAAATATGCTAATTGCTCCAATATGGACTAAAAAGAAATTTGTTGTTATGAATGAAATTGATAAAAAATTACGTAAAATGAACCTATACCAAGGAGATTATTATGAACAAACAATCCATTACTGAAATTTCGCATTTATATTTAAAAAATATCATTGAACCTACTGACATCATTATTGATGCCACCATGGGGCATGGTTTTGATACTGTATTTATAGCAAAATATGCAAAACATGTTTTTGCTTTTGATATTCAACAACAAGCTTTAGATGCAACCAATCTTAAAATCAAAGATGAAAAAATAAATAATGTAACAACCATTTTAGATTCTCATCTAAACTTTGATCAATATGTTAAAAGCTTTCAAGGCGTTATCTTTAATTTAGGTTATTTACCTCAAGGTGATAAAACTATTACAACTAAAGCTGAAACCACACTTTTAACCATTCAAAAGATGCTCATTGAATTATCTTCTAAAGGATTTATGATGCTTGTTGTCTATATGGGACATCCTGAGGGATATCAAGAACATGAAACGATTTCTAATTATATAAAAACATTAGATCCTAAACAATTTAAAATTATAAAGACAGACCTACCATATCAAGATAACTATCCACCCTATATTTTATGGATTACTAAACTATAAAAAAATCATCATTTAAAATATGATGATTTTTTTTTACACATATGAGGGGCATATGCGATTAAGCTTTGTTTTTTTGGAAATTATCAATTTCTTCTTCTGTATATGCATGCTTACGATTTGAAATATTATTTAGCCAATTTTGAACTTTAGTTTGAAACATGTTTTGTCTTTGTTCTACTGCTGCTTGAAAAGTTTCGACTAAATCAGAAGATTTTTCACGATATTCAGTTCTTAAATTTTGTAATTCAAGTTGCATAGTTTCTTGTAAAGCTGTCATTTGTGAATTCAATGTTTGAATTTGCGCTTCTAAAGCAGTTGTATCGCCAGTTGTTGCGGCAATTTGTTCATTGAGTAAATCAATTTGACCAACCATTGCTGCAATTTGAGGTTGATACATATTTTTTATTTCTTCTCTAGCTTGTAAAAATTCTTGCTTATATGTTTGAGCAATATTTTTATATGATGCTTTAGTAGCTTTAATCATATCAATCAAATCTTGTTGTTCCATTTGAAGTGCTGCTTCTAAAGTGATTTCATCATCAGCATAAGTTGCATTATATGCTAAACATAAGAATTGTGGTGTCACACCATAGCCTTCAGCTTCTAAAATAAAATCATCAGTAAATACTTTTGCTTGTGCTTTAGCCATCATTAAACGATTTTTAAATGCTGTGTTAATAGCTGCCATCACTTTTAATTTTATTTGTTCTCCAATACCTTGATCTGAAGTTGAAGATACTTCAACATAAACTTCTTCAGCATCAACATCAATGTAACCTAATTCAATTGCTTTTGCAATAATAAGCTCCATTGCATCATCAACATTTAAACCTACAACTTCTAATTCTAATAATAAAACCTCTGCATCTTCATTTAATGCATTCGCATACACAACGACTTCTTTTTCATTAATCACCAATTCAATACTTGGGTTAATGTCTACAGTGACATATGCTTGAGCAGCAGATACTGTACCACTACAGCCTACAACAGTAATAATTAATGCGAACATTGCCATAAAACTTAATAATAATTTAGTTTTTTTCATTTTTAATACCTCCTATACACTCTATATACAATCAGTGAAGCATTTTTATTGGTATTTTTATGAATTTTGTTTTTGACCTCGTGTTTTTGTTATAACAAATGATTGTCCATTTTGTGGTGTAACAGTTATATAATACATTTTTTTATCTTCTGACAAAGTAATTTCTATTTGACCTTGTCTACGATTTACTTGATATTGAATGGATAAGAATTTTTCATTATTCTCATTCATTCCAATTTGGAATTGATATGCTCCACTTGCAGCACCACTCATAAAATTTAAATTAATTTCTGTTAAATCATCAAATGAAATTTCTGCTGATTCTTCAACTTGATCATTAATATAATGAGATATTGCATATACATACGTTTGATTTACTTGTTCATAGCTAACCATTACATATTCATTTTCATTTTGATATGTTTTAGTCAATATGGATTTTGTTAATATATTATATGTAATTTCTATTTGAAATGTTTCTTCATTGGATGTGATTGAACCTTTAAGTTGATAAATACCATCATTGATCTTATTAACTTTATAAGATAAAGTATATGTTGATGTTTCATTTGCTAAATTAGTTGTTTCAAAATTTGCGATATATTGATTTTTAATTGCACTAATTCTTTCTTTATAAAAACGATATTGATTTGAAGTAGCTAATAAATTTTCTAAGACATTAAGATATTTTGCTAAATGTGTCGTTTCATTTTCGAAAATAGTCGTATCATCATCATGATCACCATAAGCTAAAAGGATAGTTTCATCATCATAACTTAAATATGAAGTTGAAATAGAAGTTGATGTCATAGATGATAAAACAACAGCTTCAATAATTGTATCATCAGATATTGGATCTGTTTGATTTAATTGAATATATCCAAATGATAAAAATAATATAAGTAATGCTGAGATGCTAAGCGTCATTGTTAATCTAAAATGTCTATTGTTAGGTTTTACTGTTTCAACAATATAAGGTTTTTCTAACTTTTCTAGTTTTGAAATGATGTTTAATGAAACATCAGGAATATTTACTTGACTTGCTTCTTGTCTAATACGTTTTTTTAATGTAGTTGTTTTCATAAAACATCACCTACTTTCTCTTTTAATATTTTTATTGCTTCATGATAATGCCACTGCACTGTGCCAAGTGGCATAGTTAATACTTTTGCAATTTCTCTAAATTTTAAATCATTGATTACATGCATGACAACAATATCTCTTTTAATGTCATCTAATGTATCTAATATATCTAGGATGCCTTCATTTTCATCCACTTTATTTGGTGACGGTATATAATCAAATATTTGTTCATCATGAATGTCACGTTTTCGCCGGTTATACTCATTAATTGCTAGGTTTCTACCAATTGTTGTCAAATAAGCATAAACGCTTAATTGATCATTGAATTGATCGATTTTTTCAATAAATTTCATATATGTATCTTGCATTAAGTCTTTTGTTACATCTTGATCCTTTGAAATAGTTACAATAGCAAAATACACTTGACGTTCAGTCAAGCGGTAAAAAGTATCAAAGTTTTTGTAATTTTGATGTTTAAATTCAAAAATAATGTCTTTAATCTTCATATATGCCCCTTATACTATATATACAAATAAGTATACTTTTTTATTGGTAAATTTAAATTTTTCTATAAATAATCTGTACAATACCATCTTTATATGTATTTGTGTCCAACACTTGATAGGTACTTAAATTTTGATGTTTTAAAAAACATGGTATACCCTCACCTAAAGTTTTAGGAATGATTGATAAATGTATTTCATCAATAAGATTTTTATCCATCATGATTTTTATTGTTTTTGCACCACCAACTAAAAAGATATCTTTACCTTGTTTATCTTTAATATCACTGATGATGTCATCTATATTGTTTTTAAAAATAATGTGATTAATTTTAGGATTATTTTTACTTGTTGTTAAAACATAACTTGTTTGCTTTTCATATGGATAGTTTGAGCTAAAGCCAATCACTTGATCATAAGTTTTTCGGCCTAAAATAACCGTACCAATCGTTTCTAAAAATTTAGCATAACCATAATCCAAGCCATCTTTACCATAATCATTTAAAAAATCTATATGCCCATCTAATGATGCAATATATCCATCAATGGTCATCGCTATATATAATTTTATTTTTCTCATTTGTTAATCTCCATTATAAAAAAAAGTTTATTCATTACCTTCATTATATATGTTTTTATATATAAATTGGTTTTAATGAATAAACTTTCTTTATTATTTAGCAACGATATTGACTAATTTATTAGGAATAACAATGACTTTCACAATTGTTAAGTCAACTAGATTTTTAATAACATTTTCTTCATTTAATGCCATTTTTTCAATAACATCTTTTTCTTCATTATTTTTTGCCATGAATTTTGCTC
>JBAYAP010000097.1:0-5611 GCA_041669715.1 Acholeplasmataceae bacterium | reverse complement strand
CGATGTTTTTGTTCATTACGGACCATCACGAAGTGCCCATCACTATTTACAAATAGATGAACTTGTTTTAGATTTAATGAAACCAAATAATTATATTACCATTGAAGTTGTGGGTCATAATATCAATAATTATTATTTTGCAGATGAAACACCATTATTTGCAGTTGAGTTATATAGTAATCAAGTATTGATTCAAACAACTGATAATTTTTCGTGCTTTTTATTAGATGATCGTATAAGAAAAGTACAACGTTATTCTTATCAAAGAAATTTTGCAGAAAGTTATAAACAAAATAAAGACCGTCAAAACTTTTATTTAGGTGATTGTCAAATGTTTCCCAAATTGTTATGTACAGATGTTGAAGCACCTATATTATTGCAAAGACAAACACCTTATCCTATTTTTGATGTGATTGATCAAATTTTTGTTGTTGAGATGGGTACATTTGCTTTGGATGATACATTGCCTATTTGGCATGATCGAGCAATTGATTTAATTACACAAACATATAAAGGTTATTCTAAAGAAACTTTAGAAGTTGCATTAAGTGATAATGTGAGTAGATTTGTGTATAAAAAATCATCATTACTTCAAACAAAAGATATTAATAAAAATCAGTATCATATTTATGATACATTAAGAACGTTGACAGGATTTATTCGATTAGATATTGAAGTTTTCGAGCCAACGATTTTTTACGTTATTTTTGATGAAGTTGATTTTAAAGAAAGTAAAGATAAAAATACGAACGGTATTTTTATAGATTTTAAAAGAAATGATTGTTCAAATATTATACGTTATGAATTAGAACCAGGTATTTATCATCTACAATCATTTGAACCATATAGTGTTCGATATATTAATCTTGCTGTTAGCAGTGGTCATATGGAAGTTCATACTTTAAATGTTGTAACATTTGAGAACAATCAAATATATAAGTTAAATGTAGAAACTGATGATAACGATATTGATTTAATTATAAAAGCTTCACAAAATACTTTAGCACAAAATGCAGTTGATGTTTTAACAGATTGTCCATCACGTGAACGTGCCGGGTGGTTATGTGATTCATGGTTTTCCGCAAGAGCAGAACAATTGATGACTGGTGATAATCAAATAGAAAGAAATTTTTTGATGAATTATGCAAAATCACCACAAAGTCCATATTTACCAAAAGGCATGATTCCTATGAATTATCCTGCAGACCATACAGATGGTATATATATTCCGAATTGGTCCTTGTGGTATGGTGTGGAATTATATGATTATTTTTTAAGAACAAGTGATACAAAACTTATAGAGGAATCTCGGACTAAAGTAGAAGGTATTATTGAATATTTTAAAGCATATGAAAATGAATATGGATTGTTAGAAAATTTAGATAGTTGGGTATTTATCGAATGGAGTGAAGCAAATTCATTTGTAAAAGGCGTAAATATACCATCGAATATGATGTATGCACATTTTATAGATAGTATTGGTAAGCTTTATCATCAAGAAGATTTATTGTTAAAAGCAAAAGTGTTAAAACAAACGATAAAGAAAATGAGTTTTAATGGGACATTTTTTGAAGATCAATTATTAAGAGATGAAAATAATCAATTAAAACAAACGCATAATACAAGTGAAACATGTCAATACTATGCATTTTTTACAAATACAGCGACGGTTGAGACATTTTCTGAATTATATAATGTATTATTAATTCATTTTGGATATCGTAGAAATGAAAAGAATTTATATCCTCATGTTTATAAATCAAATGCTTTTATAGGGAATTATTTAAGATTAGAGATATTAAGAAAAAATAAAGCATACGAACAATTATTGTCCGAATGCAAAGATTATTTTTTATATATGGCTAGACGTACACAAACACTTTGGGAACATCGTTTTGTCTATGGGAGTTTAAATCATGGATTTGCTTCATATACAGCAAATCTATTAATTGAAGCATTGACAGGTATTAAAGGATATAACCCTAAAACAAAAGAAATTTATATGACACAAATAGATACAAACATAAACTATAAAATGTATATACCTTATGCAGAGGGTCTTTTTATAACAAAAAATGATGAAGATTTTCAATTAAAATTACCGATAGGATATACAGTGGTTGAGTGTTAATGATCTGATTGATCTTTCATATATTGTTTAGGCGTAATTTTAGTATAGCGTTTAAATTCTTTTGAAAAATAAAATGGGCTTGAATAACCAATAGTTTCAGCAATTTTTGCAATGCTAAACTGTTTGGTTTTTAACATCATAAAAGCTTTACGCATTCTTAAAGAAATAATATATTTAGACATATTGACACCCATGGCTTCTTTAAATTTACGAGACAGATAAGAAGCGTTCATATAAAAATATTTACTAATTTCATTTAAAGATAACTCAGAGTCCCCAATATTTTGTTCTATATATTCAACAATTTCTTCCATGCGTGTTTCAGCTTCGTTCAAAGCCTCTTTTTTCTTAGTGTTTTGTTCGTGAATAACCATGCTGAATATGGAGAAAAGATGGGATAAGACATTTAGAGTTGTATGAATTTTATCATCTTTAGATTCATCAAGCATTTCGGTGAATTCTTTGATATATATATCTGGATTATGCAATGTATAAACAGGATTTTCTACACTTAGATGAGCAAGTTTACATAAGTTTTTAGCACCTAGCCCATTAAATTCAACCCACATATATTCCCAAGGATTGTTTTTATCAGGGAAGTATGTGATAGTTTCTGAAGGAAAAATCATAAAAATTTGATTAGCTTTTATTGTATATTTCTTATTTCCTATGGTAAAAAAACCACGGCCATTGGTGACAATGTGTAAGGTGTATATCGAACGTCTAATAGGTCCGATAATTTCTTTAGTTGCACTACATTTCTCATATCCAATGATTAAAGGGACAATATTTGATGGGATGCGGTCATCGAGATATTTAAAAAATAGATCAGTAGATTGAAAATTATATTTATTATTCATAGTTCCATTTTAATACTAAAGTAAAAAAAGTAAATACAAAATCGTATAAAAAAGCAAAATAAATGTATAAAAGTAAAAAAAATACATTTATATGTAAACAAATTATATGGTTTGAAATATAAAAATATGATAACCTATATTCATGATAACGGTTACATTACGAACGGCGGAAAGATTCGAATATGATAAAAAAGACAAAAGAAAAACAAAAAACTAAAAAGAAAAAATTTAAATTCAAAAAAGGTGACTGGTCACTGTTAACTTTTTTGATCCCTACGGTTGTTTATGTATTCTTATTACACTATTTACCTATGGGTGGATTAGTTATTGCATTTAAAGATTATAATCCGTATCAAGGTATTTTTGGATCTCCTTGGGCAAGCAATTATGGGCTTGAACATTTTTATTATTTTATAACGTTGCCTAATTTTTGGCATATTATATTTAATACGTTATTCATTAGTTTATATTCAATAATTGTTAATACGATTTTTCCAATTATCTTAGCATTAATTATCAATGAAGTTCGTATTAAATGGTTTAAAAAGACAGTTCAAACAGTATCATATGCACCTTATTTTATTTCAGTTGTTGTTTTGGTAGGTATGTTATTTTCCTTCACTGATCTAGAAACAGGTATTATTAATTCAATCATTAAAGCATTTGGTGGTACACCATCTAATCTTATGGAAAATGCAGCATTATTTACAACTATTTATGTAGTTAGTGGTTTATGGCAAGGTTTAGGTTGGTGGTCCATTATATATGTTGGTATATTAGCATCAGTTGATCCCGAGTTACATGAAGCTGCTGTCATGGATGGGGCAAGTCGAGTTAAAAGAATGTGGCATATTAATTTGCCAGCAATTTTACCAGTTGCAATTATCATGTTGATTCTAAGCATTGGTAACATGTTGACTGTAGGATTTGAAAAGGTATATTTGATGCAAACAAGTGGTAATATTACAGCTTCCGAAGTGATTTCAACATATGTATATCGTGTATCACTTAGCGCGTTAATACCTCAATATAGTTATGCTACTGCAATAGGTTTATTTAATTCTATTATCAGTGTCATATTATTAGTTTCAGCAAATAAGATATCTGCTAAACTCAACGAGACATCGTTATGGTAAAAGGGAGTGAATTGACATGGTAGAAAATAAAGGTTCGGATCGCATTTTTAATTGGGGTATTATTTTACTTGCTTTTATCTTTGCAACTATTACAATATTGCCATTATTACATGTGTTGGCAAGTTCATTTTCAAGCCCTTCAGCAGTTAATGCCGGAAGAGTTGGATTGCTTCCTATTGATTTTACATTTGTTAGTTATCAAACAGTGTTTCAAGAAGATGCAATCATTCGAGGATTCTTAAATACTATTATGTATACGGTAATAGGGACAATTATACAATTAACGCTTCAGTTTACAGCTGCTTATGCGTTAACAAGAAAAGATTTAAAATTTAAGAAATTTTGGAATTTATTCTTTATTATTCCAATGTTTGTCAGTGGTGGGTTAATTCCTACATATTTAGTAGTAAATGCGCTTGGCATGATTAACACCATATGGGCAATGATTATTCCAGGTGTTGTAAATTTGTTTAATATTATCATTATTAGAACGTATATTAAGTCAACAATTCCATGGGAAATGCAAGAATCAGCAATGATTGATGGTGCAACAAATTGGAAAATATTTTTAAAAATTGTTTTACCGTTATGCAAACCTATTATTGCTGTTATGGCATTATATGCAATTATTGGTTTTTGGAATGCTTATTTTAATTCATTAATATATATTACAGATGATTCACTATTCCCATTACAAAGAGTACTTCAAAGATTTTTAATTTCTAATGATAGTGGAACGATTGGTGGCGGTGGCTCAGAAATTATGGCTCAATCACTTAAATATTCTACGATTGTAATTGCAAGTGCTCCAATGTTATTTTTATATCCATTCTTCCAAAGATTTTTTGAAAAAGGATTAATGGTCGGAAGCGTTAAAGGGTAAAGGAGAAAAATATGAAAAAAATACTTTATATGTTGGTAAGCTTATGTGTTATATTGACGCTTACTGCTTGTCAAAAAGAAGATTATGATGCAAGCAACTTTTTACCTAATGGTACTGAGGATAACCCCTATCAAATTGTAAAAGAAGCAACTACAATTGAAATATTTGTCCCTAGAGGAAGTTCAAATCCACCATTTTCAACAATGAAAATGTTTCAAAAATTATCAGAAATAACTAACTTAACTTTTGATTTTACAGAAGTTGATGTATCTGCATACACACAAGTAAGATCAGCTGCATGGGAAGATAAAAACAATTTACCAGATTTATTTTTGTTTAACAATTCAGTAGCTGAACAAGTTACTTATTCTCAATATGGTGCATTGGTATCTTTTAATGATGATAATTTAGTGTCTGGTGGTATTGAAGTTGGCAATTTAATCGAAAACTATATGCCGATTTATAATGACCTTCTTGAAAATAATTTTTATATGGATACTAATGATAGTGCAATAGACACTGCGTTATTTGAAGATGGCATGATGTATTCAACATTGTCAGTTAATAATGTACCAAGAGACTTAACATTTAAAATGTTTAT
>JBAYAP010000096.1:0-5639 GCA_041669715.1 Acholeplasmataceae bacterium | reverse complement strand
TTATTCAAGGCGAATATAATTTATACAAACAACAACTCATAGCTTTTGAAATAAAATTAAAAATTGAAGAACAACAAACTATACAACCTATTTATCAGATTAAAGATGTTAGTGATTATACATTGATTCAAGCAGTTCATACGATATTTAATGAAAAGCAAGTGCAAATTTTTGAAGTTTTACCGATTTCTCTTATCCATAAATATAAGCTTATTTCAAGGTTTGATGCATATGAAAAACTACATCGTCCTAAAACATTTAATGATATTGAACAATCAACGAGAAGATTAAAATATGAAGAAGCATTTTTCTTAGCGTTAAAAGTTGTCTCCGATCAATCTATTTTTATTAAAAGAAGTCCGAAAGAATATGATATAGATTATGTAAAAGAATTTATTCAAACAATTCCTTATGAATTAACACATGATCAAAAAGAAGCAGTAAATGATATTTATCGTGATTTTAAAAAAGACCATGCAATGTTTAGATTAATTCAAGGTGATGTTGGATCAGGGAAAACTATCGTTGCCCTTATTGCAATTATGGCAGTAATTTCAATACATGAGCAAGCTGTTTATATGGCACCAACAAATCTTTTAGCAACACAACAATATCAAACATATAAAAGTTTAGCACCTCATTTAAGTATTGCTTTATTAAATCAAAAAACACCAAATAAAAAGCAAGTGTTAGAAGATATAAAGCAACATAGATTTGATCTTATCGTTGGTACTCATGCTTTAATTGAAGATTATGTTGAGTTTTCAAATTTAGGTTTAGTTGTTATTGATGAACAACATAAATTTGGTGTAGAAACAAGAAATCAACTTTTAAATAAATCACATTCTAAAGATGTGCTCTATTTGACAGCAACACCAATTCCAAGAACTTTAGCAATGATTACTTATGGAAAACAAAATGTATCAATAATTAAAGAAAAGCCTAAACAAAAAACACCTGTTAAAACACAATATGTAACAAAAGAAGCATTACCTTTAATATATGAAGATATTAAAAATGAAATTAAATTAAAACATCATGTTTACATCGTTGTACCAGCAATTAGTTCTAATAAGGTTGATGATAATATTGATACTGCTTATAAAATGATTTCTAAAAATTTAGATATTCCTATATATATTATTCATGGTCAAATGAAAAAAGATGAACAAGAATTAGTGATGGAAAATTTTAAAAAAGAGCCAAGTGTTTTACTTTCGACAACGATGATTGAAGTGGGTATTGATATATCAACTGCAACATTAATGGTTGTATTATCGGCAGATCATTTTGGTTTGTCACAACTCCATCAATTAAGAGGACGAATAGGAAGAAACGAATTAAATAATACTTGTTATTTAGTGAGTGAAAAATCTGATATTGAAAGACTTGAATTATTATCAAAAATTGATGATGGTTTTGAACTTGCAAATTATGATTTGAAAATTCGTGGTCCTGGAGATTTTATTGGTACGGAACAAAGTGGTTATTTAAAATTTAATTTTTTAGACATCTTACAAGATCAAAAACTAATTGAGATTGCACAAAAAGATATATATGAATTGATGAAGCAAAACGATTTCAATGAAAATCCTAAGTATAAGTATTTGAAAAACTACATTAAACAGTCTTTAAAAATATGATATAATATGAGCATAAATGCTTATGAAGCGAGGTTAATTATGATTAAAATAGCAGTTGATGGTATGAGTGGAGACTTTGCACCTGAAGAAATAGTTAAAGGCACTTTATTAGCGCTAGATAAATTTGATGATATTGAAATTATTATTTATGGTGATGAAACAAAAATGGCACCCTATTTAAAATCTCACCCTAGACTTCAAGTGATTCATACTCCTTATTTTTTGGCTATGGGAGAAAAAGATCCAATAAAACAATATAGAACAAATAAAGAAGCTTCAATGTTTTTGGCGATGCAAGCAGTTAAAGATAAAAATGCTGATGCTATTGTGAGTTCTGGACCTACACAAGCATTGGTTGTTGCAGGGCATTTTATTATTAAAAGAATGCCTCAAATGAGAAGAGTGGCGATTGCGCCCATCATTCCTTCATTTGATGGAAAAGGAAGAATCTTATTAGATTCTGGTGCAAATGTAGAACTAAGACCTGAACACTTATATGATTTTGCAGTTTATGCAAGTGTCGTTGCTGAAAAAGTTTTAAAACGTAAAAATCCTTCAGTAGCACTTATTAATATTGGAACTGAAGAAGGTAAAGGTAGAGAGTTAGAAAAAGAAACATTTCAGTTACTTAAACAAAGTAAAGATATTAATTTTTATGGTAATTTAGAACCTAAAGAAATATTTACTTCAGAAGCAGATATTTTCATTAGTGATGGATTTACTGCCAATATCGTTATGAAAACTATGGAAGGCACAGCTAAAGGATTGGGTATGATTTTAAAGCGTGAAATTAAGTCTAGTTTTACTTCTAAAATTGGTGCCGTATTGATGAGAAAATCATTAAATAGATTTAAAAAATCATTGGATGCATCTGAAATTGGTGGTGCATTATTGATGGGATTAAATGGTGTTGTGATTAAAGCACATGGATCATCCAATGCTTATGCTTTTTATAATGGTATTAGACAAGCAAAAGAAATGGTTGAAGCAGATGTAATTAATATTGTTTCAGAAACGCTTAAAAAAAGAGAAATAAAGGAAGGGGATTTATGACAATAGCTTTATTACAAAAGCTAAATCTTCCCTATAAGGATGAATCACTTTATGAAATTGCATTGACGCATTCTTCTTATGCGTATGAAAATCAAACTGAAAATAACGAAAAATTAGAGTTTTTAGGTGATGCAGTTATTGAACTTATGATGAGTGATTATCTTTATAAGCAAAATTTAGCAAATGAAGGCGAAATGACTAAAAAGCGTGCAAAAGCTGTCCGTGAAGAAGGACTGGTTATTTATGCTGAAAAAATTGAATTAAAAAATTATTTAAAATTAGGAAAAGGCGAAAGCCAAAAAGGTGCAAATGATGCAATGATTTCGGATGCATTCGAAGCACTTTTTGGTGCGATTTATCTTGATTTAGGTTTTGTTGAAACTAAAAAAATCTTTGATCAATTGGTTGTTCCATATTTAGATCAAACATTATTGATTAAAGATTATAAGTCTACATTACAAGAGTTTGTACAAAGTGACGGTAGAAGAAATATTAGTTATCATATTATTAAAGAACTTGGGCCTTCGCATAATCGAAAATTTCAAGCAATTGTAAAATTAGATAATCATATTATTTTAGGCACCGGAAATGGAAAAACAAAAAAAGAAGCAGAACAACACGCAGCAAAAGCTGCTTTAAAGAAAGGTAATTATGATTCTAAAGAAGTTATATGATGACTATGGTTTTTCAATAGAAAAAATATTATTTAAAGAATATAAACGACTTGATTTAACAATGCCTGAAGTCACAGTATTACTTGCATTGTTAGATATATATAAAAAAAGACGTTCTTTTTCTATATTATCAATTGCAAGAAGAGTTGATTATAACCAAAATGAGATTGCAGGATTAGTTGAGTCACTTTTAGATAAAGGATTTATAAGTATCAATTTAGAATTAAAGGATGGGAAAGAAAGAGAAGTTTTTCATTTAAGTCAAGTATTTGAACGTGTTGAAAAATTATTTTTAGATGATGAAAAAGAAGCAGTAAAAAATGCATATGAAAGTCAAATTTCTGAAACGATTAAAACATTTGAATTAGGATTAGGACGCGTACTTAAATCTTATGAGCTGGAAAATCTTAGAATGTGGTATGATCAACAATCTTATACGCACGAACAAATTACAAAAGCAATTGAAAGTGCTGGTGGTCAATTAAGTGTTAAGTATGTCGAACGTATCTTAACACAACAAATTATACCTGATCGTCCAATTGATGAAGATGTTGATATAGCACTTGATAATTTATTTAAAAAAATAAAATGACGCGCGTAGAAAATATTATTAATGTCTTAAATCAAATGTATCCAGACGCTCATGTTGAACTCACACATAAAAATAATTTTGAATTGTTAGTTGCTGTCGTTCTTTCTGCTCAAACAACAGATATTAGTGTAAATAAAGTTACACCAAATTTATTTTTAAAATATCCAACTGTTCAAGCATTAAGCGTTGCATCTATTGAAGATGTTATATATATCATTAAGACGATAGGATTATATCGCAATAAATCGAAAAATATTATTGAACTAGCAAAAGTACTTGTTGAAAAATATAATGGTCAAGTACCCAGTGATAGAAAATCATTAGAAGCATTACCGGGTGTTGGCAGAAAAACAGCAAATGTAGTTTTAAGTAATGCATTTGGTATACCAGCGCTTGCTGTTGATACACATGTTGCAAGAGTTTCTATAAGACTAGGACTAGCTAAAAAAAATGATAATGTATTAGAAATTGAAAAAAAATTAAATCGAAAAATACCTAAAGCGTATTGGACAAAAATTCATCATCAATTTATATTTTTTGGTCGATATCATTGTTTAGCAAAAAATCCCAAATGTAATCAATGTCCTTTATATGACATATGTAAATATGAAGATAAAAATAAATATAAAAACTTATAATACCTTTTATTAGGTATTTTTTTTCAATGTAATTAATGGATTTGAAACATTTAAAATATAAGAATATTGTTAAAAAAATCAATAAAAATATGTGGAGGGGCGTATGTATTTAAATAGTATGGAAGTAAAGTATCAAATCAGCAGAAGAGGTGAAAATTTAGAAAAGAGTCCAATTGGGTCAAAATTAAAGTATGTTAGAAAACATCTTAATTTAACGTTAGAAGAAAGTGCTGAAGATATTTGTAGTGTCTCTTATTTATCAAAAGTAGAAAATAATTTAATTAAGCCTACAGCAAAATATGTTAAATTATTACAACAACGATATCATATGGATAAAGATATTAAAGATAATCATACATATGATGATGATTTAGAAATATTAATTCAAGCGTTTATTGAAGAAAAATATGAAACAACAACAGATAAAAAGCATAAAATTAGTGAAGATTACCAAGAATTTATCATTAATTTTGCAAATCTTGTATTATCAAAACAATATGAAAAAGGGAAAATTATTGGGAATGAATTACTTTTTTATATACCAAATCTTCCAACACGATCCTTAAATTTTGCACTTGCATTGATGAATGTTTTACTTTATAAAGATTTGAGATTTAGCGATGCTAAGGATTTATTACTGTTAATGAACATAGGGCAAGAAGATATAAAAATGAGCATTATTCAAAAGAAATGGCTATTAAGAAATGCTATAAAACTTAGACAAGCTTTGTTGTTTGAAAAAATATATCCAGAGTATAAAGATCAACTGATTAAATATCAGTACTTTAATGAAATTTTAGAAATTGAAAATACGCGAAAATGTTTATATCAAAAAACAACTCAATATTATTTAAACACATTAAATGATAATAAAGACATATCAATAATTTATTTAAATTATTTAAATAATCAGCAGCAATATGCAAAAATTATAGAAAAAACAAAGACAAAACTTTATAACGAAGAATATTTAAAAATGCATTTATTTGCTTTAGAGAATATAAAAGAATATTCAAATATTATAAAGCTTATTAAAAAT
>JBAYAP010000095.1:0-5778 GCA_041669715.1 Acholeplasmataceae bacterium | reverse complement strand
TTTTAATTTCTTTTTAAGAAACTTTTTTAACTAGACTATATAATTCGCTTTTTGGCTTATGTTGATCAATAATATTTGCAAAAGGTAAATGAATCATTCTTGAATCTCTTATACCAACACATACCCCATGAATATCATCATTTAACAATTCTACAGCATATATACCCATACGTGAACCTAAAATACGATCATCAGGACAAGGGGATCCCCCTCTTTGAATATATCCTAAAACTGTTGCTCTTGAACTAAAGCCTGAAAGATTTGAAATTTCTTCAGCTAATTGGTGAACATCAAGCAATTTTTCAGTAACAACAACAATCGCATGTCTTCTACCTTCATGTTTATATTGTTTTATAATTTCAATCATTTCTTCTTTTCTAATGGGATTTTCTGGTGTGATGATAAATTCTGCACCGCCACAAATACCAGCAAATATTGCCAAATCACCACTACGTCTACCCATAACTTCAATAATTGATACCCTTTGATGAGAATCGGATGTATCTCTTAATTTATCAATTGCATCTACAATAGTTTCTACAGCAGTTGCAAATCCAATAGTAAAATCAGTTCCCGCAATATCATTATCAATAGTGCCTGGAAGTCCTATAGTTTTAACACCCATTTTTGATAGTTCCATTGCTCCACGATATGTGCCATCGCCACCAATTGTAATAAGTGCATCAATATTATTTTTTTTCATTTGTTCTATGGCAGTAAGTCTAACACTTTCTTCTTTAAATTCAGGTAATCTAGAGGTTCCTAAAAAAGTTCCACCCTTACTTAGCATACCTGATACACTTTGATGTGTCAGTGAAATAAAGTTTCCTTCTACTAATCCTTTATATCCATCTTTTACACCAACAACTTCATGTCCGTTAATTTCACCAGCTCTAACAACAGCACGAATCGCTGCGTTCATTCCTGGTGCATCTCCTCCTGAAGTTAAAACAGCTATTTTCATATATGCTTTCTCCTTGTGGTTTTTTACTATATCAAAGATATTATAACATAATTTGCAATGCATTGTTTCAGGAAACCATAATTTTTCATTAAAAAATTAAAACAGTTTTTTCCATCATTTTTTTTCATTTATGGTAAAATAAAAGAAAAAGAATTGGTGGTATTTTATATGAAAAATCTAAAAGGTGCCGCTATACTTGGACAATCTGGTGGACCAACCAGTGTTATTAATTCAAGTGCAGCAGGCGTTTTTATTGAAGCATTAAAACAAGAAAACATTACTGAAGTTTATGGAGCTGTTCATGGTATTAAAGGTATTTTAAATGAAGAGTTTTATGATATTTCTTTAGAAGATAAAGACGAGTTATTAAGATTAAAAAACACGCCTTCATCAGCAATTGGTAGTGTTCGTTATAAATTAAAAAATCCAAAGAAAGACGCTAGTGAATATGAACGTCTATTAGAAGTATTTAAAAAATATAATATTCGTTACTTTTTCTATAATGGTGGTAATGATTCTATGGATACTTGTAATAAAATCAGCAAATATTTTAAAAATGCTGGCTGGGACTGCAATGTCATGGGTGTTCCTAAAACAATTGATAATGATCTAAATATAACGGATCATTCTCCAGGTTATGGTAGTGCTGCAAAATATGTTGCAACTTCATTTATGGAATTGTATCAAGATGCAACTGTTTATGATACGCCAATGGTTACCATTGTTGAAGTCATGGGTAGAAATGCTGGCTGGTTAGTTGCAGCATCTGCATTAGCTTCTTATAAAGGCGCTGGTCCTGATTTAACTTATTTGCCAGAAATTGCTTTTGATACAGAAGAATTTTTAGTTGATTTAAAAGCAGTATTGGATAAAAAAGGCAAAGCAATTGTTGCTATCTCTGAAGGTGTTAAAACTAAAGATGGTAAATATTTACCCGAATTATTTGGTGAACTTAAAACAGATTCATTCGGACATGCGCAATTAGGCGGTGCTGCACAAGCACTAGCTACTGAAGTCATGAATCACTTTGATCTTAAAGTACGTGCTGTTGAATTTAGTTTATTACAACGTTCTGCTGCTCATTTAGCTTCAAAAGTAGATGTTGAAGAAGCTTTCAAAGTAGGTCAAAAAGCTGTTACAGCTGCTGTTGCAGGTACAACAGATAAGATGATTGGATTTAAACGTATCTCATCAAATCCATATAAAATCAAATATGTTCGTATTCCTTTATCAAAAGCTGCAAACACTGAACAAAAAGTTCCACTTGAATGGATTAAACCCCATGGTCAAGGACTTACTCAAGAATTTATAGATTATGCACTACCTTTAATACAAGGTGAAAGCAAAGCTAAACTGGAAGATGGTCTTCCAAGATTTGCTCATCTTAAAAAAATTAGAGTCGCAAAAAAATAATATAAAATACTTTTAAGCCTTAGTTGAGTACTAAGGCTTTTTATTTATCTTATTATTTTTAATTTCATGTATAATAAAGGAAAACAAAAAGGAGTGTAACCTTATGGAAATATTTGAACAATGGTGGATTTATTTACTCATAGGTGTCATTTTTTTATATGTCCTTGCTCAATCTATAGTCGCACTATATAAAGCAGTTCGACAAGCTAAAAAACTCGGATATACACCTAAGCAAATCAAAACCGTCATCACCTCTTCTTCAATTTTTAGTATTGCGCCATCAGTGGCGATTTTAATCAGTCTTATTATATTATCCAAAGTTTTTGGTCCTTGGATTGCCGGTTTAAGACTTGGAACTCTAGGTGCAGTAACTTATGAACTACCAGCTGCAATTAATGTAATTGAAGGTGCTTTTGGTGCTGATATTAATGGCATTTTATCATCAGAGATGATTGTCACGGCTTTATGGGTCATGACATTGGGTTGTCTTCCACCATTATTGATTGTGCCTTTATTTTATAAAAAAATAAGTAAAAAATTTGATTCAATCAAAGAAAAAAATACTGATTGGAAAGATATTTTAATGGATTCTTTATTTTTAGGGATGATTTCAGCATTTATCGGCTATGTAGTCGCCCCTATTACAAATGATGCTGGTGAAACTTATGTGTCCATACTTGCAATTGTGGTTTTACTTTCTGCAGCTATACTCATTGTTATTTTAGGATTACTATCAAATAAAAAAGGATTTAAATGGCTAAAGAATTACGCTTTGCCATTATCAATGGTACTCGCTATGGCATTAGCCATTCTATACTTTGGATGGGGGTTAAGATAATATGAAAAATAAATATATGGAAACAATTCATAAAGAAGGAAAAATTTGGATGCTAGGTGCACTTTTTTTATTCTTATCTTTGCCAATCATCATTAGTATTGTTACAGGAGTTTGGCCTCCTTTAAATTATTTTCTTGTCGGATTTTTCGCAACAGCCGCTATATTTTGGCCAGTAACAACCATTGAAGTTTTTACTTTTTCTCCAATGATTGGTAGTGCAAGTTATCTCGCATTTGTTACTGGTAATCTTTCATCAATGAAAGTACCTGCTGCAATTAACGCTCAAAATGCCCTTGGTATTGAAAAAGGTAGTGAAGATGCCGAAGTCATATCAATGATTGCCGTTGCTTCTTCTTCAATCACAACAACTTTAATTATCATTATAGGTATTTTATTGCTTGATCCTTTAACTCCAATTTTAGAATCAACTGCTTTAAGTCCTGCATTTGATAATATTTTACCCGCTCTTTTTGGAGCGCTAGGTGTTGCTTTTATTTCAAAACGTTGGAAGCTATCCATTATTCCTTTAGTATTTATGCTCATATTCTTTGCATTCGTACCTGGCAGTGGTGGACTTGTAGGTATAATGGTCCCAGTAGGTGTAATCCTTACTGTCTCTTGTGCTTATATTTTTCATAAAAAGGGGTGGATTTAAATGTGGTGGATTTATTTACTCATTATTATTGTTTTGTTAATAATTATACTAATCATAAAAACACTAATATTTAAAAAAACATTAGAAATGCATGAACTATCAAATATCGATATTAATAATGAAAAAGCTATTGAATCATTGGCTAAAAAATTAAAAATACCAACAATTTCTTATCGTGATTCAACTAAAATTAATCAACAAGCATTTCATGATTTTAAAGCGTTGCTTATAAATGATTATCCACATATTCAAAAACATGCAACCTATAAAGATATAGGTACAGGTATTTTATTTCACATTCAAGGTCAATCCAAAGAAAATCCTATCGTATTAATGGCTCACTTTGATGTTGTCCCTGTTTCAAACAATTGGAGTAAAGATCCTTTTGGTGCTGAAACTGATGTAACATATTTATATGGTCGTGGCACACTAGACACAAAAGTAACGGTCAATGCTATTATGGAATCTGTTGAATATCTTCTATCAAAAGATAAAACATTTAAACAAGATCTCTATATTGCTTTTTCTGGTGAAGAAGAAATTAATGGTCCTACACAAAAAATGATGGTTTCCTACTTTAAAGAACATCATATTAAGCCTTATATCGTTTTTGATGAAGGCGGTGCAATTGTATCAAATATGTTTCCTGGCGTTAAAGAAAAAGTTGCTGTTATCGGTATTGCCGAAAAAGGTTTTGTGAATATTGAACTTAAAGCAAAATCAAAAGGTGGGCATGCATCAACACCACCTAAAGATACACCGGTAACCTTACTATCTAAAGCTGTTGTTAAAATAAACCAATCAAAAGCATTTAAAATGAAATTAACATCACCGATTAAAACAATGTTTAATCATATTGCATGTTATTCACGTTCTTTTCCAATTAGAATGATATTTGCTAACACTTGGCTATTTACTCCAATTATTAAATTAATTGCTAAATTATCAGGTGGCGAACTTTATGCAATGTTTAAAACAACATTAGCATTTACAGTTACAAATGGAAGTTCAGCAATCAATGTGCTTCCTAATGAAGCAACCTTTGGCATTAATATTCGAATAAGACCTGGTGAAACATCAAAAGATATTGTTGATAAAATCAAAAAAATTGTACGAAAAGAACATATTGAAGTTCATGTTATAGATGTTTCAGAATCAACAACAATCTCCTTAATTGATGATGGGTTTAAACTATTTGATAAAGCCATTAAACAGACATGGGATAAAACTATTGTCTCCCCTTATCTTATGGTAGCAACCACTGATTCTAGACACTATCATGAAATATGTGAACGGGTTTATAAATTTGCACCTTATCAAGTAACAAGTGCTGATTTAAAACTTATCCATGGTGATGATGAAAAGATATCTAAAGTAAACATTGTAAATGCAATTAAATTTTATATTAACTTTTTAAATCAATTATAAAATAAATGGCAACCTCAATTGGGATTGCCATTTTTTATTAATTAATTATTATTAATGATAAAATCTCTTAAATCATCTCTAACAACAAGTGTGACACCATAACCATCATCTGGTATTCTAGTCACACCAGGCAACGTTGAATCACCTGGGTCTAACACATCATCTAAGAAATAATATGTAATGGTTAAACTATTTGTTGCACTATTATCAAAGACTGTTGTAACTGCTGTATCATTACTAAAGTATGTAAGTACGTTTCCACCATTAATTGATGAGAATTCATCAATACTATTTATACCTAAAGTACTTAGATCATCAATAAATCCTTGAATCTCTACTTGTTTAATATAACTGCCATTAAATGCAATATCTCCAACAGATGGAAGTGCTGTATCTAATGCATCTGATATCATGTTATGAACCATATAAGAATCATATGGATCAGCGATACCATCATCACCTAAACCAATATAATGAAGT
>JBAYAP010000094.1:0-5853 GCA_041669715.1 Acholeplasmataceae bacterium | reverse complement strand
GTGTTAAGAATATATATTTCACGAAGAATACTTCTTGAAACTACTGAAGGTGGATATAAACTCGCGATTAAAAATATATGGCTTAAAATTAAGTTATCATTTAAGAAAAAAGATAAAATTGAAAATGAAGATGAAGAACATAAATTAAAAATTAGAAAGCAAGTTATGCATAAGTTTTTAGGAACATTTGGGTTATATGCTTTCTTAGCGATAACAGCTTTATTTATTTTCATTCCATTTTATTGGATGATGTTAACATCGCTTAAAACTTATTATGAAAGTAATTTAACTGCTACTCCAAGATTTTTCATATCTTTGTCAGAAATGCAATGGATGAACTATAAATATGTATTAGAAGAAGTTAATTTTGGTATTTATATTAAAAATACATTAATTGTAGGTATTTTATCAACTGCTGGAACACTTGTAACAACTATTCTTGCAGCATTTGCTTTTTCAAGATTAGAGTTTAAAGGTAGAGAAACAATTTTCTCAGTCTTATTGATGACGATGATGATTCCTGGTGAATTATATATTATTACAAACTTTTTAACCGTTTCACAAGCAGGTTGGGGATGGATTGGTGGCCCAACTGGTGAGAATCAATATTTTCTTGCAATGATTGTGCCATTTATGACAAGTGTTTTCTATGTGTTTTTCTTAAGACAAACATTTAGACAAATACCTAATTCATTGTATCAAGCAGCAAAAGTTGATGGATCAAGCGATTTTAAATATTTAACAAGAGTTATGATTCCAATTGCTGCACCAACAATATTTACAATTACTATTTTAAATGTTATCGGTTCATGGAATGCATTTATTTGGCCACGTTTAGTAACAAGCGTGGGAGATGTAGTTGAAGGACAAAATTTCTGGTTAATTTCAGCAGCACTTCGTGATGCTGACTTTACAACAGGTGGAACAGAAGCTCGTGTTATGTTCAATATGCAAATTGCCGCGAGTGCAATGGTTACGATTCCGTTAATTATTGTATTTCTCGCATTAAGAAAATATATTATTAGAGGCGTAGGCCGAAGTGGTACGAAAGGTTAAAATAAAAGGAGGATGAAGATGAAGAAAAATAAGCAAAACATGATTATGAAAAAGATAACAGGTCTTTTCATGGTCTTACTAATTGCTGCAATACTTACAGCGTGTGGTGTTAACATTAGAAATACAGCACCAAGTTTAGTAGGTGTTACATCAGAGGTAACTATAAACTATGGTGATTCATTTGATCCATTTGATGGCATTACAGCTACTGATGTACAAGATGGAGATTTAACTGACAGTATTGAAATCACAGGATTTCTAGATACTTGGTTAACAAATTCAGCCGGTGGTGTATATGAATACACAATATATGTAGAAGATAGTGGTGCATTAACTGCAACTGCAACTGTTAAATTAATTGTTGTTGGTTCAGTTGAACAAACTGTATCATTATTATATGTTCAATCAGCACAAGCATACTATATTGGATCAACAGATTATGATCCTTTACGTGGTGTTCAAGCAATTGATACCAAAGATGGCGATCCAATTGATTTAACTGATGATATTTCAGTATCAGGATTACCTTCATTATCTAGACCAGGTCGTTATACATTTACACTAACTGTTGCAAATGATTTAGGTGCAAGTGCAACAAAGACAGTATCTTTAACAGTTAAGGAAGCAGCTGATTATATTCCTGATACATTAACTGACGAAGATATTGAAATTACATTATGGCATTCAAATGGTACAACAATTGAAACTGCATTAAATAAATATGCAGCTGAATTTAAAGTATTATATCCAAATATAACAGTTAATATTGTTAAAAATGGTGATAATTATGATGCATTAAGACAAAATGTTGTTAGTGCAATTAAAGGTGGAACATTACCTAATATCGTTCAAGGCTATCCAGATCATGTTGCTGAATATATCAATAATAATGTTATGTTAAGTATAAATCCTTATATTGATAGTCCAATTTGGGGTTATGATTCAACAGATGATACTGAAAAATTTGAAGATATCATATGGAATTATCGTAATGAAAACAGTCAATACACAAATGATGGCGAATATTATTCATTACCTTTTAACAAATCAACAGAAGTTATGATTTATAACTCAGATGTTGTAGATGCATTAATTGAATCTGGTGCAATAGCTGAAATGCCAACAACTTGGCAAGGATTGTTCGCAGTATCAGACGCATTTAATGCAGTAGCAAATAGTTATATTCAATCATATGGTACAAAATTAGGTGCAACTTCAGCAGAAATTGCATTAGCTAAAGAACTATTTATTCCTTATTCTTATGATTCAGAAGATAATGCGTTTATTACACTTATTCGTCAATGGGGTGGAGAATACACTTCAATCGATAGTGAAAGAAATGGTGTATATTTATATGATTCAGATGAAGCAATGAATATGTTGACATATTTTAGTAATCATAGAACTGAATTAGCACTTCCTGCAAACTGGGGACAAAAGTATGCATCAGATGTATTTAAAAAAGGACAAACATTTGTAACTATTGGTTCAACAGGTGGCGCTTATTACAATACACCATCAACAGTTGATGGAGAATATCTATTTAACTTTGAAGTTGCACCAATTCCATATAATGCTGATCTACCCGATGAACAAGCAGTGATTCAACAAGGAACTAACATGTCACTTACTACAACAGGTACTGATCAAGAAAAATTAGCATCATGGTTATTCTTAAAATATTTAACAAGCAATGAAGTTCAACTAGATTTTGCATTGGAAACTGGTTATTCTCCAGTGCGTTCAAGTGTTTATACAACGCCATCATATGAAACTTTCTTAGCTGGATATGCAGCAGATGGAACAACAGAATTAGAAGGCGCAATGTTGATGAGATCTAAAGCTGCTAGAGCTGCAGCACAACAATCTGATTATGTATTTTATGATCAAGCATTTGTAGGCTCATCTGCCATTAGAACTGCTGTTGGAGTAACTTTTGCAAGAGTTCTTGCACCAACAGAAGATGATACTATTCAAAAGGCATTAGCGTATGCCGTATCAGAAGCTAAACGTATATTAGGAATATAAATTCCTTTATATAGAAAAAAAATAGGAGGATCAAAATGAAAAAAACACGTATTTTACTTATACTACTTACATTTGCAGTTGCTAGTTTCTTAGTAGCATGTAATAATGTAGCAGATCAATTAGAAGAAGCGCAAGCAGATTTAATTGCTAATTATGCAGATTCAATTGGATCTGGTAGTGATTTCGAAGTAACTGAAGATTTAGCTTTAGTAGCTTCAATTGGTGAAGCAACAGTTTCATGGTCATCTAACAATACATCTGCTATTGCTAATGATGGTAAAGTAACTAGGGGACAAGATAATCAAAATGTTACATTAACTGCAACTCTTACAATTGATGAAGAATCAATTACTTATGCTTTTAATGTTGTAGTCCCAATGATTCCTGTAGCTACTCAAGTTGCAAGTGCAAAAACAGCACTTATTGCTAGATATGCTGATACTATTGGTGATGATGAATTTGATGTCACTAGTAATCTTAGCTTAGTAACTACTGAAGCAGGCGTTGCAGTTTCTTGGGCATCAAGTGATGACGCAATGATTGCAACAAATGGTACTGTTACAAGACCTAGTAATACAGTAGGTAGTCAAACAGTAACATTAACAGCTACTTTAACAAAAGGTACAGCATCAGATACAGTTGTATTTTATGCATTTGTAGTTGCTTTAGATAAAACTGCATCAGAAACTGTTAACGAAGTATTTGACCTAGTTGTAACTTTCCCTTCAAATGAAGGTCTTACAGGTAGTGAAGAATGGTTAGGTACAGTAAATAGTGTTGCAGCATTCTTAGCAACAAAGACTTATGATGAAACAGTATTTGCAATTTCATGGGCATCTAATAACACTGACGTGTTTAATATAGTTGATGGCGAAGGCGTTGTCACAAGACCTGCTGCTGGTGCAGAAGATGTTATGGTTACTGTTACAGCAACAATCGTTTATGGTGATGTTACTTATACTCGTGATTATGAATTTAAAGTATTAGCATATGAAGCTCCTACTCTAGTTGACTCAATTGGCGCAATTACAGACGCAGCTTCTGGCGATTATATACAAGTTAACGGTGTTACAGTTATAGCAATCGTTGGTACTAGTATTTTTATTGGTGATGGCACAAACGTAATTTATGTATATGATTCAGCAATCGGAAACAACGTTACAGTTGGTTCAGTATATGATGTTACTGGTGTATTCGCACCTTTTTATGGTATTCCAGAATTAGTTGGTGCTACTGGTCTTCCTGTTACTGCAACTGCAGCTACTGGTGATGCAGCTTCATTAGAAGGTGTTGAAACTACAATTGCTGCATTATTAGCAGACAGAACAGCTCCAAGTGATTTAAATTATATGGTATTTGAATATGCTCAATTAACTGTTAAAGTTGTTGTTGATGCACAAGATACAAATAGTGGTTCAAATTATAATACTTACTTAGTACCTACTGATTATGTTGGTGAAACTGTAATTAAAACTGTTGGTACAGATGGTAAAGCAACTGAATTCTTAACAGATGATGTATTACTTGTATATTATGGTTCTCCTAATAAAGATGCAGTTGCAGCTTTAGATGGCAAAACAATTACAATTAATGTGTTATTATTCGGATTCCGTTCAGATAGAAATGTTTGGTATACTTACTTCTTTGGTGATTCAGATGACATTATTGTTCATTTAAGTGATGCAGAAGCAATTGCAGCAGCTCAAGAAAATCTTCCAGGTGAATTCCCAGAAGTATTCTATGAAGGCGATACATTAGCATTACCTTCATCATTATATGATACAACAATCACTTATACTTCAAGCAATGATGCAGTGATCAATCCTGAAACAGGCGCAGTTGTTATTCCAGAATCTGGACAAACAGATGTTACTTTAACAGCAACAATTGCTAAAGGCGATGAAACTTCAGTTGAAGTAGCAATCGTCGTAACTGTTGGTGTTCCTGCTAATAGTGATATCTCAGCTGCAAGAGCTGAAGATGATGGAACAATTGTTGTTATTTCAGGTGTTGTTACAGCTAATGAATATCAAAATACATACTTTATTCAAGATTTAACTGGTGGTGTTGCAATCTATTCATCAAATAGTGATGTAGAAGCATTCTTACAAGCTAATTATGGTAATGAAATATCTATTCTTGGTTCAATGACATCATTTAAAGGTATGATTCAAATTAAACCTGATAGTGATTTCTTAACAGTCGTTAATGGTGTAGATGCAGTTATGCCTACAGCAGTTAATGTTGATGTTGTTGCATTAGATGATGATATGATTTCTTATCAAGGTCAATTAGTAGAATTTACTGGTTTACTTGTATCTGATGTTTATAATGATAGTTATGGTAACGTTACATTAACATTGGAAAGAATTATTGGCGAAGGCTCAGTTCAAATGAAATGGGATTCAAGAGTAGCATTATCAACAGAAGCTGCTGCTTTATTAGCAACAGTTACAGAAGGTTCAGTTGTTGATGTTATAAATCCACTTGCATGGGCTAATGGACCATACTTATACTTTACAAGTTCATCAGATGTTACAGTTAGTGCAGTTAGTGATCAACAAAAAGCTCAATTAGATGCTAATGCGTTGTCAATCGTACTTGCATTTACTGAAGAAGGAACAATTGTATTACCTGCTGTAGGTTCTGAATATGCTTCAGCAATTGCATGGGCATCAGATAATGTATTAATTAATGTTGCAACAGGTGCTGTAACACTTCCTGAAGAAGCACGTGAAGCAGTAATATTAACTGCAACAGTTACTAATG
>JBAYAP010000093.1:0-5853 GCA_041669715.1 Acholeplasmataceae bacterium | reverse complement strand
TTAAGAGGATTACTTACAGATCCTGATTATATGTATACTGTTACATTTAAAGTATATTCACCTACAGCAGATGGTTGGTATTTCTGGATAGCTAAAGAAGATACATCACAAGCATTTGCACAAGCTATGCCAGGTGATGCAGGTGTCAAAGAATTTACATTTACATTATTTGGAGATCCTCAATTTTATCATGTGGGATTATACTCTGGTGGTATTCAAGATTTATTAATTGGTGATATTACAGTTTCAAAAGCATTATATGAACCATCAGGCACAACGCCAAATGGTTTTGAAGTTGGAGAAATTTGGAATATTAATACATTTTTACAAGAAGTAGTACCAGCATCAAGTGTTGATTTAGGCGAAGGCGTTATGCTTAACACTGTAGCAGGTTTCGAAGGCGATGTTATGGCATTAATTGACAGTTCTGATTCAGCAGATAAAAATGTAGTTGCATTTAATGGTTCAGCAATATTTGAAACTGTAGGTACATATAAAGTAACGTTAAATTTATATATTAACAGTTTAAGTGGTGGCTCATTAATGGTTAACTTAGATAATCAAGTATTTGATGCATTAACAATTGAAGGCACTGGATCTGTTCAAGTTGAATATGAAGTTACTGGTAGATCAGTTAATTTCTTTAGCTTATATACACAAGGCGCTACATTGGCAGAAGTTTATTTAGCTTCAGCTGAAGTTGAACTAGTTAATGTTCCTATGGCAACACCTAATGGCTTTGAAGTAGGTGAAGTTTGGAATGTTAGTTCATTTTTACAAGAAGTAGTAGCAGCATCAAGTGTTGATTTAGGTGAAGGCGTTATGCTTAACACTGTAGCAGGTTTCGAAGGCGATGTTATGGCATTAATTGATAGTTTGACGTCAGCTGATAGAAGCGTTGCTGCATTTAATGGTTCAGCAATATTTGAAGCTGTAGGTACATATAAAGTAACTTTAACACTATATGTTAAGAGTTTAGAAGGTGGTCCATTAATGATCAATTTAGACAATCAAGTATTTGATGCAGTTACAGTTGATGGTACTGGTTCTGTTCAAGTTGAATATACAGTTACTGGCAAAACAATCAATTTCTTAAGTTTATATACACAAGGTGCAACATTAGCTGAAATTTATTTGGCAAATATTAGCATTGAATTAATAGAAATTATTTAATAAATAAAATATGTATGCCATAGTTTAATCTATGGCATACATCTATTTTAAAAAAAATGGGGCGTATTTTTTGATTATACTAGGCGAATTAGAAGAAAGATTACAACTAAATAGAAAAAGATTAAAAGATGCGACATATTGCAACCCTTTAATTTTTAATCAAGGTGGAGAATGGCCAGGTGATTGGCAAGGTAGAGCAATTTTAGCCTTAGCAAATCATTATGCGGTCACAACAGATTTAAGACGCAAAAATAGTATTAAACGACAACTAGATGATATCATTTTGAATCTTGAAAACCACGTAAATGAAGATGGTTATTTTGGTGACAAATTAGATCTTGAACTTGTGAATGAACAACAAATATCTGGAAATAGTTGGTTTCTAAGAGGTTTATGTGAATATTATTTATTATTTGAAGATCAAAAAACGTTAGCATTAATCAATAAAATCATTCATAACTATTTACTTAAATTAATACCAGCATATCAAAAGTATCCTAACATTAAACGAGAAGATGGTGGTGTAGGTGGACATTTACTTAAAAAGGTTTTTAATCATTGGCAGTTATCATCAGATGTTGGTTGTGCCTATATTATGTTAGATGGTGCATCTCATGCATATCAAATCACTAAAAACAAACAGTTATCAAACGTGATTGATGTTATGATTGAAAATTTCTTAAAGTTAGATTTAGTTGAAAATAATTGTCAAACACATGCGACATTATCTGCAACACGTGGCATCATGCGCTTTTATCAAGAAAAAAGGGATCCAGTTTTATTAAAAAATGTTAAGGATATATATCAGATTTACCTAAATGAAGGTATGACAATTAATTATGCAAACATTAATTGGTTTGGTAAACCTTCATGGACGGAACCCTGTGCTGTTGTAGATAGTTTTATATTGGCAACTCAGTTGTTTAATGAAACACAAGAATATAAATATTTAAGATTAATGAATCGTATATATTATAATGCATTACTTGTGGGTCAAAGAAAAAATGGTGGAGCTGGATGTGAAACCTGTTTAATGCATAAGGATACAGATTTTAAAATTCATTTATATGAAGCATATTTTTGTTGTAGTATGCGTTTAGCTGAAGGATTGAAATATGTTTCAACAAATTTAGCTTTTGAAAATGAAAATCATATAACTTTAGCAATTATGAATGACTTTAAACATGCAAAATTTTTCAATCAAGATGTTGACATAAGTTTACAAGTTATTAAAAGTGAATTAACACAATTAAAAATAACTATTGAAAACAGTAAAAATATAGAAGGATATTTAGATATCTATACACCGTTGGGTATTCGCATATCTAGTTTTTCATCAGAAATTGATATAGATCAGATGATAAGAATACCGCTAACTTCAAAAGTTTTTGAAATTACTTATTCAATAGAGAGTCATGAAGAAAAGATAAAAGGTGAACTTGTTCAAATGCAAGGTGATCATTTATTAATGGTTAAGAAAAATAAGCATCAACATGAAGTAATGACAGATTATACAAAACTTAATAAAAATAAAGCAATTAAAGATATACAAAATCTATAAATATGAAGAATAATACAAATGATGTATAGAAAATTAAAATAATTTATGTTAAAAATACGATAAATGGCTAAAAAACGGGTAATAAATAGGAAAATTTCATTTTCTTTTACTTTTTATGCATTTTAATGTTATTATTTCATAAGTTTGGTGTATACTAATAAATGGTGAACGACAGTAACATGATCGATTCCCGTAAAAATTTTAAAAAGGAGTAATCGACATGACAGGAACAGTAAAATGGTTTAACTCTGACAAGGGATATGGTTTTATCTCAACATCAGAAGGTAAAGATGTATTTGTACATTTCAGCGCAATTCAAACTGATGGCTACAAATCATTAGAAGAAGGCGACAAAGTAGAATTTGATCTTGCAAAAAGTGACCGCGGCGAAACAGCAGCTAACGTTGTAAAACTATAATTTTAAATTAGTCTACAAATAAAAGGGATTCTAAACCAGAATCCCTTTTTTAATGCATTTTTTTCATTTAAGAATAAAATAGATGAATAATTAAATAGTTCCTATATATGAACAATATAAACGTATTTACAAACTTGATATTGAATGCTATAACATAGTTGAAAAGATATTGGAGGATATAGTTATGAAACATGAGCCGACCATGAGAGTTATTAAAATTATAGATTTAGTAAGTTCTAATTCTGATAGAGGCATTACAATAAAAGAAATGATGGAAAAGTTGGATATGCCTAAAACAACTGTTTTTAATATTGTAAGAACTTTAGTTATGGAAAAAATGCTTCAAGAAGTTAAAGATCATAATAACACAAAATATCAGCTTGGATTTTATACATATGTTATGGCATCTAGATATGCTGAAAAATTAGATGTTTTAAAAATAGCTGCACCAATTTTAAAAGACTTAAGTGATGTGACTGGGTTAACATCATTTGTTGGTAAAGTAAATGATCAAAATATCTATTATTTATATAAGTATGAGCCTAAAGATGCATTACCTACTAAATCATTAGTTAACAATGCTAATTATATACATAGTACAGCATTAGGTAAGGCTTATTTAAGTACTCTAAATGATAAAGAATTAAATAAGATTGTACAAACTATTGATTATCATATTTCTACAAAATTTTCAATTAAAGATTCAAAGGCCTTACTTGAAGATATTAAAGAAACAAAAATACACGGCTATAGTATTGATAAAGAAGAAACAGATATAGGCCTTATTTGTTATGGTGCCCCAATCATAGATAATCAAGGTCAATTTATTGCAAGTATCAGTCTATCGGGTATTAAAACACCTAAGGATATGAGTGATTTATATGGAAAACTTGTTAAGCAAGCTGCAGATAAAATATCTGAACTATTAAAATAAAGGAGAAAAAGTATGAAATTAGAAACAAGATATAGCACACATCCAGAAGATTCAAAGTTTTACACAACAGAAGAATTAAGAGAAAACTATTTAATCACATCTGTATTTGAAGCAGATGAGATTGTTTTTACGTATTCTCATAATGATCGTATCATTGCTGGGGGTATTATGCCAGTTAAAGAAAGCATAGCATTACCTGTTTCAAAAGATTTAGGTGTTGATTATTTTCTTGAAAGAAGAGAAATGGGTGTAATTAATATTGGTCAAAGGTAGTGTTGATATTGATGGCACGATTTATACTTTAGAAAATAGAGATGGTCTTTATATACCGATGGGAACTAAATCAGTTATCTTTTCATCCAGTGATAAAGAACATCCTGCTAAATTTTATATTAATAGTGCACCGGCACATCATCGTTATGAAGTTTGTAAAATATCAATTAAAGATGCAAATCCTGTGCATTTAGGTTCAAATGAAAATTTAAATAAAAGAACTATTTATCAATTTGTTCATCCTAAAGTATGTCAAAGCTGTCAACTTATTATGGGATTAACTGTTTTAGAACCTAATAATGTATGGAATACGATGCCAGCACATACACATGAAAGAAGAATGGAAGTCTATTTCTATTTTGATATGGAAGAAAAGACAAAAGTGTTTCATTTAATGGGACAACCTTCTGAAACAAGACATTTGGTTGTATCAAATGAACAAGCTGTTATTTCACCTTCGTGGAGTTTACATGCAGGCGTGGGAACAAGCAATTATACATTCATTTGGGGTATGTGTGGTGAAAATATTACGTTTACTGATATGGACCAAATCGATATGGATGATTTAAGATAAGTGATTTTAAAATAATATATTATGATTAAATGATAGGAGGGTTATTATGTTTGATTTAAAGGGCAAAATTGCGGTTGTTACGGGGGCTTCGCAAGGTTTAGGATTAAGGTATGGTACTTGGGCTTGCAAAGGCAGGAGCGACAATTGTGGGCGTCGGTATTAGTGATATGTCAGAAACGAAAGCAAGCGTTGAAGCTTTGGGTTCTAAATTTTTAGGTATTCAAGCAAACTTACTTACTTTAGATGATTTAGATCGTATTGTGTCAAAAGTTGTTGATACATTTAAAACTATTGATATACTTGTAAATAACGCAGGAATTATTCGTCGGGAAGATTCACTAGAATTTAGTGAAAAAGATTGGGACGACGTGATGGATATTAATTTAAAAACAGTTTTCTTTTTAAGCCAAAAGGTTGCTAAAGTGATGAAAGAAAACGGTGGTGGTAAAATTATTAATATAGCATCAATGCTTTCGTTTCAAGGTGGTATCAGAGTTCCTTCATATACGGCAAGTAAAAGCGGCATTAAAGGTTTAACCATGTTATTAGCTAATGAATGGGGACAATATAATATAAATGTAAATGCGATTGCTCCAGGGTATATGGCAACCAATAATACAAAAGCTTTGCAGGCTGATCCAATGAGATCTAAAGAAATACTAGATCGAATTCCGCTTGGAAGATGGGGATTACCTTCTGATTTAGAAGGACCTGTTGTATTTCTAGCAAGCTCAGCAAGCAATTATATCAATGGCTATACGATTGCTGTTGATGGTGGATGGCTTGCAAGATAAGTATTTCTTAATTAATTACATAAAAAAAAGACGTTCATTGTGAACGTCTTTATTATTTTTAATCAACTAATGTATATAAATGCGTTGTGGCATCATATGTCCATAAACTTGAATTTGTAATATTTG
>JBAYAP010000092.1:0-5858 GCA_041669715.1 Acholeplasmataceae bacterium | reverse complement strand
CAATATTTTAAAGCCTATAATTGACCATACGATATTTTATACATCTTAAAAAAACTCTAACAAGAGTTTTTTTTTATTAAATATATTTTCGTAATTCAATGGCAATAATACTTGCATATATTTTAGCACCATAGGTACTTAAATTGGTATCATCAGAAATACCATCAGGGTAGTTTTTATTCTCATCAGGTAATAAGTAATGATACATTTTTTTTGAATCGTTTTCGCCTAGCTTAGATATGATGCGTTGTGATATTTTATACATATCGATGAAAGGATAATTATGTTTTTCACAAAAACTTTTCATTGCGTTTGGATAATCACCAACAGTATGAGTTTCTAAATGATTATTGTTAAAAATTCTTTTGGTTATTGGAGATAAAAAGATAGGTGTTGCATGACATGAAGTTGCAGTTACCGCAAATCTTTCTAGGTTATCTAGATAATCAGTTTCGGGATGAGTGTGTCTTTGTGGGTCATCTTTTAAATCATTATGACCAAACTGTATAAGAAGCAAGTCATTTTCTTCAATTTCTGTTTCAATTTGAAATAATCTACCTTCAGCAATAAAAGAACGTGTTGAACTCTTACTTACTGCATAGTTTCTAACGTCTATACCAGGGGCTATAAAATCTTTTAGAAATTCTCCCCATCCAGATTCAGTATGCTTATTTAATTGTTTGTTTGCTGCAGTAGAATCTCCTGCAATAAATATTTTCATTATATCACCATCAATATATTATCATAATTTATTTAAATCTTTACTTTTTATACAATATCTTTTATCCTTTTATGTCTTATATTTATGGAAGATAACAAAAGAATTTAATTTGTTTGTGTTAATAAATAGATTGCTAGATGTTGTGGGTCAAGGATAAATTTGAATTTTTTGATATGCATGATAAAAAGTTTAACATAGTGTATTCAATGGATGAATCAAATCAGCAAAAAACTAAAATATTAGTATCAAGATTTGATAAAAAAACAGATAGTTTCATAGACATTTTATATATAGATACGCACAATATTATAGAAATTATAGTTTGTTATATTAAAAAAAGGCTTTAAAAGTAAGTTTTTTTTATTGGTACACTATTAGCGATAAATATCGAAATATCTAATAGTTAAATTAGTGAGTATACTAATTAATTCATATACTATAATCATGTTAAAATATTAGCAAATAGGTGTAGTGGATTGGCAAACACAGCAAGTAATAAATTTGTTGTAAAAGTTTATCTAGATTCATATATTTTTATATATTCATGATTTTTGAGGAACTATGGGAAAATTGGCAAAAATTTTTTTGCCATTCACCACTTTAGTTAATATTGCATAATGTACTAATTTTTTTAATTAAAAAATATAATTTTAATTGAATTTATAAAGATATATGTATACTAATGCATAAAGTTTTATTATAGATGCAAAATTTATTAATATTAACATGCTACAAATTTAGATAGAAAAGTATAGAAAAGTAAAGAAAAATATAGAAAACTATACGAAAATGTATATATATGTTGACAGGATAATTCTAAAAATGATATTATGAAGGTGCCAAGGTAAGTCTCGTGATGTGTGCCGTTCTCAAGGTAAGTGTACTGTAAGTGCATCACCGCCGAGCATTGGCTTTTTTTTTATTTGGGGGTAGCATAATGAATTTATTTTCTATTGATGAATCTGGATCGATGACAACAGTTCATTGTAAAAATGGGAAAAATGGATATTTTGTAATTGCAATAGTGCAAGTGCTAAATAATGAAGCTTTAAAAAAAAGATTTAAACGTGTAATAAGTAAAAATCTTGATTTGTTGCGTGAATGCGATTTACATAATAAAATGTTTGATGCAAGTGGAAAGTTTATAGAACTTAAATCAAATCTCCTTAGCCCCAATTTAAAAAAGAAAATAGCATTATACTTAAGTGAACCAAATTATTTTAAAGTATTCTATATTGTTGTGAATAATAATTTAATTGAACCTAAATTGTATAAGAATACAGCTTTAGCATTTAATTATTTTTTAGGACTAGGTATTAAATTTTTTTGTGATGGAGGATCTATACCTATTGAAGATACAATTTTTCATATTGATGAAAGAAATACAAAAACAGAAACTAAAAAATCTTTAGAAGAATACTTGACAATTAAATTAAATATAGAATCAGATTCGTTGAAAGATATTGATGTAGAGTATTTTCAATCTCATATGAATAAAAATATTCAAATTGCTGATTTGTTTTCTAACATAATGTTTTCAAGCATTCATTCCGACAAATACGATGATTTTATTCAATTATTAAAGTCTCAAAATAGTATTTATAATACAGAATTTAAATTCCCATATAAAAAATAAAAAGTCCAATTAGGACTTTTTATTTTTAATTGAACATATATCAAATTGAAAGATTGTATCCCTTTATGATAGTAATGTTCGCTTTATTATTGTTTGGTACCCCCTAACGGGCTCGAACCGTTGACCCACTGATTAAGAGTCAGTTGCTCTACCAACTGAGCTAAGGAGGCACATGTGCTTTTTTATTATAGCATAAAATAAAAATATTTCAACCATTTTATGCCTTTATTGTATGGTATAATATGACATATATCTAGTATAAAAAATTCAACTTAGGATGTGTATGACATGTATAAATATACACTAGCGTTCATCATTTATAATGATGAGGTGTTATTATTAAATCGTAATAAAAGTCCATGGATGGGCGCGTGGAATGGTGTGGGTGGTAAAATTGAGCCTAATGAAACCATAGAATCTTCTATGATACGGGAAATAAAAGAAGAAACAAATATTGATGTGATACCATCAAAATTATTTTATAAAGGTACGGTGACTTGGAATTTATTTGATGCCCAAGGCCAAGGCTTATATTTATTTGTTTATTTTTTAAATCAAAAATATCCGATTGATGTTCCAAAATCTATAAATGAAGGCATTTTAGATTGGAAACCGATCTCTTGGACAATTGATAAAGTGAATCAAGGTATTGCGAAAAATATACCTTATTTTTTATCTCATGCGCTTAAGCATGAAAAAGTATACAACTACTATTGCATCTTTGAAAATGATTTACTTAAAGATGTAAAGATAAAGGAACTTTGATAATGTACTATTTTCTCTTACTTATACCCATAGCATTTGTCTTATATGTTATGTATCAAGAAAATAAGAAATATAAAAAACTTAAAAATGATGCTATATTCATATATAAATCATATGGAGCATATGATGAAGTTAACCATATATTCACCTATAAAGACAATTCATATAAAGTTATATTTTATAAAGTGTCAAGTAGTGCTGAACTTGTGATAAATAGTCCTAAAATATGGGAAATTAGAAGTTCAAGTAAACCTAAATTGATCAATCAAGCCCAATTATTATCTGATCCAATGAAAAAGATTATTGTGATTTATCCAAATGTAAGACCAATTAAAAGATATATCAATGAAAATGAAATGGTTTTTGTTAAAACGTCATTTTTTAACAACATGTATGTCATTTCCATTGAACAAATTGAAACTTTAATAAAGGAAATGGGAAAATGAAAAAAATATGGATTTTAATAGCAACAATATTTTTATCAATTTCATTAGTCGCTTGTAAAGAAGAAAATGTGACCTATACTGATGATGAACCAATGACGATTGCATCATTAGACGATGAAATTAAAATTTTGCAAATCACAGATCTGCATTTAACTTATGGTATTGATTATTCTGATCAAAAAACATTTTCGTTAATCAAAGCACTTAATGCATCTGACGATTTTGATCTCATTGTAATTTCTGGTGATATGTTTATGTCGCCTTCGGCAGCAAGCTTAATGAAAATGCTTATTAAAAATATGGAATCATTAGAAACACCATGGACTTTTGTTTTTGGTAATCATGATAATGATTTTAACAGTTATTCTAAAATGCTTAGTGAAATAGAAGATACAGAATATTTATATTTTAAGATTGGGCCGGAAATAGAAGATGGTGGTTATGGTAATTTTAAAATCAATTTCACTTATAATAATGAAATTATTTATCATGCATATTTTCTAGATTCAAAAGCTGAGTGTGATGATTATACTGAAGAAGAGGGCGAATACGGTTATTTAAGTACTGGTCAAGTTCAATGGTATGAAAATTTAGTTTCACAAGATTTAAAGGATTCTGTGGTCTATATGCATATTCCATTAAGACAAATGATGAATCCCGTGACTTATGATGGCAATTTTTTAGAAGTTAAAGTTTTTGCACAAGGTGTTGATACAGGATTTTTTGATGCTATGGTGCTATATGATAAATCAAAGGCAGCTTTCTTTGGTCATGACCATTTAAATGATTTTACAATGACTATGAATGGAATCATGCTAGGATATGGCAGAGTTACAGGTTATAACGCTTATGGCTATTTAGAACGTGGTGGACGTGTAGTTTCAATCATTAATGAAAACTTAACGACATACCTCGTGACTGAAAGTGAGGTAGCGTGATGAAAAGATCAGATAAATTTTTAGTCATTCTTGCTTCTTATTTTTATGCCGTCTTAGGATTATTTTTCACTGGATGGTGGATTTGGTTCTTAGTGATTGTTTTTGCAGGCCTATGGGTATTTATAGGAGGTAAAAAACATGTTTGAAATAATGATTTTTGTCTTAGTTGTTAGTTTTTGGATAACTTTGATTTTAGGTACTATACTAAATATAGCTTCAAGAATCTTGATTGTAACTCATGATGTATATAGCAAAAAAGAAATATACTTCATGTTTTTATTACCTTTTTCATATGGAATATTTAAATATGCAAAAGAGTCAAAATATAAAAAGATCCATCGTATACTTATTATTGTATTTTCAATTACGGCGTTTTTAGCCAGTTTGTTCTTGTTTTATATGAAACTAGAAGTTGGTGTTTACTAATGGAATTTAAAGTGACTAAAGAACAAAATAATGGCTCAAAATGTTTTATTTGTGGTATCCATAACAATCATGGATTAAAAACAAAATATTATGAAATTGAAGGCAATCGTGTTTTAGGTGTATTTAAAGGTGATGATTTACATCAAAGTTTTCCTGGTAGAATGCACGGTGGTATTGTTGCAGCATTGCTTGATGAAACAATCGGTCGCGCATTACAAATTGATGATCCTGAAAGATGGAGTGTTACTTTTGAATTAACAACTAAGTTTTTAAAACCTATGCCGTTAGAAGAAGAATTATATGTCGTAGGCTGGATTGATCAAGTTAGACATCATATATATTTTGGACAAGGTTATATTTGTGACCAAAAAGGACAAGTGTTAGCCACTGCAACAGGAAAATATTTTGAACAAAATATTCGTGAAATATTAGTTGATAAAGAGGATTTAGGAGAAGAATGGATATATGTGGCTGATGAAAAGATGCCTTTATCTTTCGAATTACCAAGATGAGTTTATTAGAAGTAAGTGATTTAACATTTAGTTATGCCGATCAAAAACTATATTTAGGAGCATCTATGCGATTGTTTGCTAAAGAACATGCTGTTTTAGTTGGACCTAACGGATGTGGCAAATCAACATTATTAAAAATATTAGATAAAAGCTTAAAACCTGATAGTGGTTCTGTTGAATGGCTACCTCATGTTAAAGTTGGTTATCTAGATCAATATGCAAAACTTGATCCAAAACTAAAAGTTAAGCGTTATTTATATGACGTGTTTTTACCTTTTTTTGAAAAAGAAGATGAAATGAATCGACTTTATGAGCAAGTCGCATATGAACCTGAAGAAAATCATGAGCGATTATTAAAATGGGCTTCAGATATGCAAGAACAGCTTTTAGATTCTAATTTTTATGCGATCAAAT
>JBAYAP010000091.1:0-5903 GCA_041669715.1 Acholeplasmataceae bacterium | reverse complement strand
TTTTCTATATTAATTAGCGTCACAATATTTTTTATTGCATTGGTGACCATACCTAAAACAAATGCTCTTATTGCAGATTCACCATTTGCATATTCTACATATGACTTATATCTAGAAAACCCAAGTGCTTTTCAAACAATTAATAATTTTGGTGTACTTACTTATTTACAAAGAGATATAGTAACCACATTAAATGAAGTACAAGACGTTGAATTAATTGATGATATGATAGCTTCATATTTGGATACTATAGAAGAACATGAAGATAATGAATATACAGGATATTTTGAAGATAAAAATTTAATATTGATTATGGCCGAATCATTTGATACTTATGCAATTGATCCAAGTCTTACACCAAACATTTATCAAATGCAACAAAGCAGTTGGAATTTTACTTCATATTATTCACCACTATTTTTTAGAAATACAGCAGATACTGAGTTTATGGTTCAAACAGGTCTTTATGCGCATCAAAGTGTTAGTTTAACAATGGATGTATTTAGTGGTAATGAATTTCCCAATACATTACCTAAATTATTTGAAGCACAGGGATATGGCAGCTATTCATTTCATGATTATACAGATTATTTTTATCCAAGATCTGAATTTCATCCACAAACATTAGGTTATGATGAATACTATGGAGCAGTTGCTTTAGGCATGCTTGAAGAACAATCGGGTATTATTGCCCATCATGAATGGCAAAGCGATTTAGAATTAGTTAATAAAACAATGGATATATTAAAAGAAAAAGAACAACCATTTTTTACTTATATGTTAACTGTATCTGGACATCTTCCATACAATGATAATCATCCTATTGCTGAAAAAAATATTGATACGATTAGACAAATATTTATTGATGAAAATAGAGAAATGCCATCTGAGGATATTCTTTATTACCATGCTGCTAATTATGAATTAGATTTAGCAATTGGTGCTTTAATGGATAGATTAGAAGAAGAAAACATGGCAGATGATACAGTGATTATGTTATATGGTGATCATTATGCATATGGCTTAGATCAAAAAGAAATTACAGATTATGATGACACTAAAACAATGGATAATCTATTATCAATTCAAAGAGTTCCAATGATGATATATACACCAGGTTTAACTCATGAAAATAAAGATGAAGTGTTTGCATCTATTGATATTATGCCAACTATTGCTAATTTATTTAATTTAGATATTAATTATAGTCAAGTTTTTGGTAAAGATGTTTTTAGTAGTAATGATAGAGCAGTACTCTTTTCAAATGGTAGTTTATTAACAGACAATTTTTTATACAATCTTGAAAAAGATGAGATTACATTATTCAATGATGATTATACGATAGAAGATGCAACTTTGTTAATTAACGAATATATTTATCGAATGAAAATAAATAAATGGATATTAGAAGTTGATTATTTTAATACTGAAGTTCAAGAAGAATAAAAGGATATTATAAAATGTCCTTTTTTTATATTTTATGATATTTATTGTTAAACATGAATATATTTGACAATTTTTTTTAATTTGAACGACAAAATAAGCTTTTTATGGTATCATTAATGAGGCTAAATAAAGAATATATATATAGATATAAAATGAAGGAGATTTTATATGAATGAAAAAAAAGTTTTTGAAACGACATTAGGTGGGAGACCCCTTGTAGTCGAAATTGGAGAAGTTGCAAAACAAGCTAACGGTGCAGCTTTAGTTAGATATGGCGATACTGTAGTCTTAAGTGTAGTTACAGCTAAAACAGTACCATCAACCGGAGATTTCTTTCCACTTATGGTTATTTATCAAGAAAAATTATATGCTGGTGGAAAAATCCCTGGAGGATTTTTAAGAAGAGAAGGTAGACCTTCAGAACATGAAACATTAACATCAAGACTTATTGATAGACCTTTAAGACCGATGTTTCCTGAAGGATTTAAAAATGAAGTTCAAGTCGTAAATACTGTATTAAGTAGTGATTTAAACTGTACTTCAGAAATGGCTTCTATGTTTGGATCATCACTTGTATTAGGTATTTCAAATATACCTTTTAATGGACCTATTGCTGGTGTTCAAGTCGGTAGAATTAATGGTGAATATGTATTAAATCCAACACCTGAACAAACTGCATTGAGTGATATTGATTTAACACTTGCAGGTACAAAAGTAGCAATCAACATGGTTGAAGCTGGTGCTAAACAAGTCTCAGAAGAAGATATGTTAGGTGCAATTTTATTTGGGCATGATGCGATTAAAGCACTTAATGCTTTTCAAGAAAAAATTATTGCTGAAATTAATCCTGTTAAAATGGATTATGAAGTACTTGAAATTCCAGATGATCTTAAAAAAGCAGTTTATGATGTTTGTTATGATAAATTAGTTGCTGCTGTATCAATTTTTGATAAATTAGAAAGATATCATAAAATTGATGAAATTATTGAATCAACTAAAGAAAAATTTGCTGATCGAGCATTCTTTAAATTATTTGAAGGTAAAGAAGTCTTTGATCATAAAGCATATCAAAATTATCAAAATCAATTAGATGCCATTCTTCATGGTATTGTAACTAAAGAAGTTAGAAGATTAATTACAGAAGATAAAGTTAGACCTGATGGACGTAAAGTCGACGAAATTAGACCTTTATCATCAGTGATTGATATTTTACCTAGAGTTCATGGTTCTGCTTTATTTACAAGAGGACAAACTCAAGCATTAGGCAGTGTTACACTTGGCGCATTAGGTGAAAATCAAATTATTGATGGTTTAAGTGATGAAGATACGAAACGTTTTATGCTTCATTATAACTTCCCACCATTTTCAGTAGGTGAAACAGGACGTTATGGTTCACCAGGAAGAAGAGAAATTGGGCATGGTGCTTTAGGTGAAAGAGCATTATTACAAGTATTACCTGATGAAGAAACTTTTCCATATGCAATTAGAATTGTATCTGAAATACTAGAATCTAACGGTTCAAGTTCTCAAGCTACAATTTGTGCAGGTTCACTCGCATTAATGGCTGCCGGTGTTCCAATTATAGCGCCAGTTGCTGGTATTGCAATGGGTCTTATTATGGAAGGTGAAAATTACACAATCTTAAGTGATATCCAAGGTATGGAAGATCATGAAGGCGATATGGATTTTAAAGTTGCTGGGACAGAAAAAGGTATTACAGCACTTCAAATGGATATTAAAATTTTAGGTATTACAAAAGAAATCTTAGAAGAAGCATTGGAACAAGCAAGAAAATCTAGATTGTTTATTTTAGATCATATGAAACAAACAATTAGCGAACCAAGAGCTGAATTATCATTTTATGCACCTAAAGTTAAAATGATTAGAATTAGTCCAGACAAAATTAGAGACGTAATTGGTGCTGGTGGTAAGATTATTACACAAATTATTGAAGACAATGACAATGTTAAAATTGATATTGAACAAGATGGACGTGTATTCTTAATGCACAGTGATTCTAAAGTTATTGAAAAAGTTTCTAAAATTATTTTAGACCTAGTTAAAGTTGCTGAAGTAGGAAAAATCTATGAAGGTAAAGTAACAAGAGTCGAAAAATTTGGATGTTTCGTTGAATTGTGGCCAGGCACTGAAGGACTTGTTCATATTTCAAGATTAGCAAAAGAAAGAGTTGTTAAAACAGAAGATGTTGTTTCCCTTGGTGATCAAATTCTAGTTAAATGTATTGGGATTGATGAAAAAGGTAGAGTTGATTTATCAAGAAAAGACGCATTAGATAAATAATTATATATATTATTAAATATTAATGATAGAATATAAGTGTTGGTGGAAGGTGACCGAGCCCGTAAGGGTTAGGAAAGTCCATGCTAGCACATTCTGAGATGAATGTAGTGTTTGTGCCTAAGGAAAACATAACTTAGGGTATGGTAAAACATAACGGCTTCTAATGACCTAAGGGAAACTAAGGTCTAAGATTTAATGTGCCACAGAGACGAGTTATTTAGAAATAAATAAATGAAACGCGGTAAACCCCTCAAGCTAGCAACCCAAAATTAGGTAGGGGCACGTACACAAATAAAATGAAATGAGTGTACGCTACTTGTAGAGACAAATGGTCACAACCTATCTTTAGATAGGATACAGAACATGGCTTATGCACACTAACCAATTAAAGACCCTTTTTAAGGGTCTTTTTTGTTATTTATGATATAATTATTCACAAGAAAGCACAAGGTGATTAAAAGTGAAAATTAGTGTAAATAATATTGAACTAAATTATAAAGTTGTTGGCTTTGGTACGCCTTTAATATGCATCCATGGCAATGGTGAAGACCATCATACATTTGATGAACTTTCTGATGTTATAAAAACAAATTATCAAGTGTTTTTAATTGATTCGAGATTTCATGGTGAAAGTCAAAAAGATGTTGCTATAAACTTTGATTTAATGGCAAACGATATGACTGAATTTTGTAAAATATTAAATTTAGAAAATGTTGATATTTTAGGTTTTTCTGATGGCGGTATTATTGGTTTAAAAGTTGCTATATTAAAACCAGATTTAGTTAATAAACTTTATATTTGTGGAGCAAACTATCATCCTAGAGGGATAAAATCAGATATCTTTAAAACAATTAAAAAAACATATATTCAAAATAAAAGTCCCTTGCTCAAATTAATGATCAAGGAACCTAAATTTCATATAAAAGATTTAAAAAATATTAAGCATGAAGTTTTTATTTTTGCTGGTGAAAAAGATGTGATTAAGTATAAGCATACATTAAAATTACATCATTACTTAAAAAACAGTAAATTATATATATTTCCCAATGAATCACATGAGAGTTATGTAATGCATGAAATAAAACTAGCTAAATACTTATTATAAAATACCAAAAGTTCTTAATACAATATATGTAATGTATGAAAAATAAATGACAAGTAATAAAACACCACTTAATTTAGAAATCTTGTTTTTTACAAAACTTATGATGAAAACAACAAGTGTAATACCAAGAGCAATAAATAGATCAATAGCAACACCACTAGATATGCCAAGCGGTGAAACTATACCGGCTAAACCTACAATAAAAATTGTATTAAATACATTTGAGCCAATAACATTACCAATGGCTATATCACTTTCACCCTTTTTAGCGGCAACCATTGAAGTAACAAGTTCTGGTAGAGATGTACCTAAGGCAACAACACTTAATCCAATAAATGATTGAGCATTTGAAATAGATACGCCAAATGATTCAGTTAATATTTTAATAGATAAATATTCGGCAGAATTAGTAACAAGCATACCACCTAATGTAACACCTGCTATACCAATAATTAATAATATAATTGCCTTTTTTGTATTAATAATCTGAATTTCTTCGACTGCTATAATTTCTTTATCAGATTTGATCATCATATACATATATATAACAAAAAATATTAGTAAAATGACTGCTTCCCATTGCGAAATCACTAGATTTTGTTGAAATAAAATACCAAATAAAGCAATTAATACAGTGACTAAAATTAAGAATGGAAATTCACGTTTAACAAGTGAACGTTTAATTGCAACAGGCATTAAAATAGCACTAGCACCTAAAATTAATGTAAGATTTGCGATGTTTGATCCGATAATATTACCCATGGCGATATCAGCAGTTGTTCCTGCAGCTTTAGCAGCTAAAGAGGCTGTAAAACTTACAGCTAACTCAGGAAGTGATGTTCCAAACGAAACTAAAGTGAGGCCAATGATTAAAGTTGGAACTTTTAATTTTTTGGCGATTGAACTTGATGAATCAACAAATAAGTCAGCGCCTTTAATTAAAAATACAAATCCAATAAGTAGTCCAATAATATTTAAAAATAATGTCATTTTTTATCCTCTATTCCGTGCCGTACAGTCTTGTATCACTGTTTAATATATTAGCACAAAT
>JBAYAP010000090.1:0-5906 GCA_041669715.1 Acholeplasmataceae bacterium | reverse complement strand
TAAATAAAATAAAAAGTCCAAATTTTGGACTTTTTTTATTTACATATTTGAACTAAATATATATAAGCATCTAACTTTACTAAATTATTACAAAACTATTACCTAACCATGGTATTTTTATAAGTTACCTTTAACTATAATGGTATTGAAAAATAAATTAAAGGAGAAACAAAATGAAAAAAGTTACATTTGTATTTATATTATTACTCACTTTAACATTAAACGCATGTTCAAATGGAGGAGCTACTGATGATGGATTTGATGAGTCATCTAAAATCTCTGTTTATACTAGAGATACTTCAAGTGGAACAAGAGCGGGATTTATGGAAAAAATTGGTTTTGAAGAAGCTGTTGCTGATGATTCAGTATTAGTTGATGATTTCATTATTGCAGGCAATTCAGAAATTATTGCTGCTGTAGAAAATGATAAGTATGCAATTGGTTATGTTTCTTTATCTACACTAGATAGTTCATTATTTAAAGGATTAAATTATGAAGGCGTAGAACCAACAGAAGCTAACGTTTTATCAGACGATTATTTATTAGCACGTAAATTCAATTACATGTTACGTGATGATTATTCTGTATATGGTGATTTAGCAGATGAATATGAAGCATTATCAAATGCATTTGTAGCTTATATGGGATCAAGCGAAGGATTAGCAACTATAAAAGCTGCTGGTGGTATTGTTGATGTTACATCAGGCACACCTTGGGCAACTGTTAAATTAAATCATCCAATTGTTGATCAAGATAACAGTGCACTAACAGTTAAATTTGGTGGTTCAGATTCAGTTGAAAAAATAGCAAAAGCATTAACTGCTGATTTTGCACCAAAGGCTGGTAATTTCACACCAGAGCATAATCATACAGGCTCATCAAATGCTTATAAAGGATTAAATGGGGCAAATAGTGCTGTTAATGATGCCTTATCAATTATGGTTGGTTTTGCTTCAAGAGAATTTAAAGATTCAGAACCAGCAAATACGAAGGGTGTTGTTGCAGTTGATGCGATTGTTATTATTGTAAATTTAAACAATCCAGTAACAAATATGACAGCATCAGCAATTAAAAGCATCTATAGTGGTCAAGTGACTACTTGGGCAGATTTCTTATAATACTTACTTAAAGTAATAAAAAGTAAGGACACCAATCGTCGGGTTGGTGTTTTCGTTTTTCAAAAAGGAGTTAAAAATGCAAGCAGTTAAATCATATGTAAGTGAAAAAAGCATTAAGAAAAAAAATCGATTAGATTTTGTTTTTAGAAATATTTTTAGATTAACGGCTATTTTATCGGCTTCAATTGTAATCGTTGTTATTATCGTAATTGCTGTGCGAGGAATTACACCGTTTATTCAATCTTATACTGGTTATAACAATATTACAGGGGAAGTAATATTGTCACCAGTAAATCCATTTAAATTTTTAGTTAAATCACAATGGCTTGAAGGTGCAGTGGGAGCTTCAAGCGATTATGGCATTGGTTTTGCAATTATCAATACGATGATTGCAGTATTTTTGTCTATTATGATTACTGTTCCGGTTGCGGTTGTTACAGCATTGCTTATTGCAAAAGTTGCTCCTAAAAAAATATCTTCATTTTTAAGAACTGTTGTTGAATTGCTTGCCTCAATACCTTCAATTATTTATGGTGTTATTGGATTAGGGGTTATAACTAATTTTGTTAATTGGATTGGGGGATTATTTAATTATCAAACTGCTGCTGGGTTATCATTGCTTTCAACAGTATTAGTTTTATTTATGATGACATTGCCGACGATTACCGCAGTTGCAGAAACTTCAATTAGAGCAGTTAAAAACGATATTATTGAAGGTTCTTTAGCCTTAGCAGCAACCAATATGCAAACATATTTTAAAGTGGTATTATCAAGTGCAAAAAGTGGTATATTTGCTGGCGTTATATTAGGTGTTGGGCGGGCACTTGGTGAAGCAACAGCTGTTTCAATGGTTTCAGGGAATTCATTTAGTGGTGTGACATTAAATCCATTAGCAACCACATCAACATTAACATCGAGAATGCTTTTGGGAATTAAAGAAACATCAGGTATTGATTATGATATTAGATTTTCAGTTGGTCTTGTGCTTATGCTTATGATTTTAATCACTAATGTTGTCCTTAAGGCAGTGATGAAAAAGGTTGGTAACTTAGATGAAAACTAAAGAAAAACAAGTTAAGAGTCATTATGATAAAATTGCACATACAACTGTTTACTCACTTGGATTTATTGGTGTTATTATTTTAACGATGGTTATCATTTATGTGACAATGACAGGTATATCATTAGTAAATTGGGATTTAATTTCAGGAGATTCGCAAGATATTAATACCAATGTTTACTTAACTGAAAGTCAAGGACAATATATTGCTCAAACAAACTTAGATGATGATATATATTATTCAAAGGTTTGGGGTTTAGGATTTATTGATTCAACAGACCGAGAAGGGCATGCTATTGTGGAAATTGCATATATTCATCCTGATAGTCCATTTATAATGTCTTTAGATAAAAACAATAATGATGAAAATGGTAATCCAGTCGTTATTGAACTTACAGAAGATACAGCAATCGAAAAAGCAATTTTTAATAATTTTACATTGTTTACATTTTATACTGATGGTGCCGAAGTTATGCGAGATGCTTTTGATCAAGCAACACAAATCGATGATGTTACTGTACAAGTCGTAGGTGGCGGTATTAGAGGATCTTTAATCACAACCCTATGGATGATTGTCATTACATTGATACTAGCTATTCCAATAGGTGTTTCAACGGCTATATATTTTAATGAATTTTCTAAAAAATCAAAATTTTCAGATTTAATTAGAACGCTTGTTGATATGCTCACTGGCGTACCTTCCATTATTTATGGTTTGTTAGGTGCTGCTGTTTTTATTCCATTATTAAATGCGACAGGACTTACCGCTGGCGGGTCGATTTTAAGTGGTGCATTAACAATGGCTGTTATCTTATTACCAACCATTATCAAAAGCACTGAAGAAGCTCTAAAGATTATTCCTAATGATTTAAGACAAGGATCACTAGCACTTGGGGCAAATCAAACGCAAACAATATTTAAAGTAGTATTACCGAATGCGACACCAGGTATTCTTACGGGGGTTCTACTGGGAATAGGCAGAATTATGGGTGAATCTGCAGCATTGATTTTTGCTGTTGGGGCAGTAACAAAAGATACAGTGGTCTTAACAGAAAGATCATCAACACTAGCTGTTCATATTTGGGTTATTATGGGTGGGGAAGCACCAAATTATGAACTTGCATCAGCCATTGCTATTATTATGTTGGTGTTTGTCTTTATCATTAATTTTGTTGTGAAGATATTTGCAAAAAGATTACAGAAAAATATGAATTGGAGTTAAACTTATGAATAAAATAGAAAAACAAAATAAAGTTGTATTTGAACTTAAAAACATTAATCTTTTTTATGATGATTTTCAAGCGATCAAAGATATAACAATGAATATTAATGCCAATGAAGTCACAGCATTTATAGGACCTTCAGGTTGTGGGAAATCAACATTTATTCGTATATTAAATCGTATGAATGATTTAATACCTTCATGTGAAATTACAGGGGATGTTCTTTTTAAACAAAAAGACGCATACAATAAAGATTTTGATGTAATTGAACTACGCTCTAAAGTAGGTATGGTTTTTCAAAAACCTAATCCTTTTCCAATGAGTATATATGATAATATTGCTTATGGGCCAAAATGCCAAGGCATTAGAGATAAAAAAGCACTTGATGAAATTGTTGAATCATCACTTAAAAAAGCAGCATTATGGAATGAAGTATCTGATAGGTTGAAAAAATCTGCGATGAGTTTATCGGGTGGGCAGCAACAACGACTTTGTATTGCAAGAACGATTGCCATGAAACCTGAAGTGATCTTAATGGATGAACCAACATCAGCACTTGATCCAGTATCAACATCAAAAATTGAAGATTTAATCAATGAATTAAAAAATGACTATACGATTGTTATTGTGACGCATAATATGCAACAAGCAGCACGTATATCTGATAGAACAGCTTTCTTTTTACTAGGTGAACTTATTGAGTTTGATGATACAACAAAAATATTTTCAAAACCAATACATAAAAAGACAGAAGATTATATTACCGGAAGATTCGGTTAGGAGGATTTTTATGACATTAAGACAAACTTTACAAAACTCTATTGAAGGGTTAAAAAAAGATGTGGCTAATATGGCAGATTTAGCATTAAAAAACTTAAGAGATAGTTTATTAGCATTTAAGACAGAAGATCTAGAACTTGCAAATAAAGTAATTAAAGTTGATGATGAAGTAGATATGTTTGAAGAAGAAATAGCAAAACAAGCCATTAAAATTATTTGGAAAGAACAACCAGTAGCGTCTGATTTAAGACTTGTTACCGGTATTTTAAAATTAATTACGGACTTAGAGCGCATAGGAGATCATGCAACAGATATTGCTGAAATGACGCTTCATTTAGATAAAACAAGAAATTTACGGGTATTACCAATAACGACAAAAATGGCAGAAGCTGTCGAATTTATGGTATTAGAAAGCATTAAAGCCCTTGTTAAAGTTGATGAAGTAAAAGCAAAAGAAGTTATCGCAAAAGATGATGAAGTTGATACATTGTTTCAAAATTTGATTGATAAGATGACATCGGAGCTAAAAAATGATAAAATTGAAGCGAATGAAGCCATTTATGTTTTAATGGTTGCTAAATACTTTGAACGTGTTGGAGATCATGCTGTAAACATTGCAGAATGGATCATTTTCATGAATCAAGGCACACATAAAAATACATCATTATTTTAGGAGGATGAACATGGCATTAATCTATTTTGTAGAAGACGATCAAGCAATTGCCAATATTATTGATAAAACACTAAAAAATGCTGGCATTGATGGCGTTAATTTTTCAACTGGAGAAGCATTTTTAGATGCATTTAGAAAAAATCGTCCAGATATGATTTGTTTAGATATTATGTTACCAGATTATTCAGGGTTAGACATTTTAAAACTTATTCGTAAACTAGATAAAGAGATTCCTGTTATGATGATTTCCGCACTACAAAGCGAAATGGATAAAGTGTTAGCACTTGATTTAGGTGCTGATGATTATATGGTTAAACCATTTGGCATTTTAGAGTTAACATCTAGAGTTCAAGCAAAACTTAGAAAAATACAAGATCATCAACAAATTCAAATTGGTAATGTGACGATTGATGATAAGAAACATATCGTTTTAATTAATCTTAAGGAAGTTTATTTTACGCAAAAAGAATATGATATTTTAAAATTACTTTTAGCTCATCCATATGAAGTTGTTACAAAAGAACAAATCTTTAAAAGTGTTTGGGATACTGACTTTATTGGAGAAACAAGAACTTTAGATATGCATATTAAATCTATGAGAAAAAAATTTATAGAACATGAAGCAAATATTAGTATAAAAACTGTAAGAAGTGTAGGATACCACATTCAATGAAAAAAGCAATTATAAGAAATAACATGATACTTTTAATTAGTGCTTTCATCTTATTTTTTATTATCGCCTTTTTTTCTTTATACTATTTTGAAAATAAAAATAGAGAAGCTTTTATGACATTTATTTTGCAAGAAGTTGAAATATCATATGAACAATTTGATGGCACACCAACTGAGTTTGTTGATTTATATAGCTATTTAGATCGTCGTATTACGATTTTGGATGAAAACGGCTATGTTTTAGCAGATTCACATGATGAAGGTGTTGGCCAAGATAAAAGCCAAAGATCAGAAATATTAAATTTAGGAACCGTGTATGCAAGAACATCAGATACGATAGGTATTGAATTATTATATATTGCTTCATCATTAGATGATGG
>JBAYAP010000089.1:0-5934 GCA_041669715.1 Acholeplasmataceae bacterium | reverse complement strand
ATCCGATCACCAATATGTGGCCAAAGATGTCGATCTAGCGGCAACTCATCTATTGATAAAAGTAAATCTTTATGGATGCCCATATCTAAAAAGACACCAAGATCATCATTAATTGTGACAACGTTTAAACGCGCAGGCTCTTTTAATGTAATTTTAGGCGTTTGGAGTGTAGCAGCCACACGACCCTTTTGATCAAAATATAAAAATGCATCAACATCTTGATTGACGCTTAAATCTTGATGCATGCTTTCATTGAAATGGAGAAAGACTTCTTCATTTCCATCACTTAGCATATATCCAATATCTGTTTTTCTTAAAACATTTAAACGATGTACATATCCGCACATTAATTCCATAGTTATCACCTTACTATATTTTATCATACATAAGGATAAAAATAAAATTAATATTATGTAAAAAAAAAGAGTGATATACACTCTTTATACATCTAATTCTTGTAACATTTCTTCATATCGATGAACAAGAAGATTTTTAAAAAAATCTGTAAGTGGATTTAAGTCCTTTTCACCCTTAAAAGTCTCTAAACATCTAATATATTCATCCATTTGATCTAAAGGAATTGAGATGGGTAAATAATTAGATTTCATTAAGAAATAGTTTAATACCAATTTTGCAAGTCTTCCGTTAGCATCAATAAAAGGATGAATTTTGGCAATACTTGCGTGTGCATAAGTTGCTTTTTCTAAATCACTACCTTCAAATCTTTGGATATCATTAAAAAAGCGGCCCATGCGTGTATAGACTTTCACATAATCAGGTGGTTGATGCGCGGCACCAAATATACTTATATTTACATTTCTGTAAATACCACCAGGGAAAATACCTTTGACAAGCATCTCATGAATGTCTTTAATAAATTCCTCACTGAAAGTTCTATTATCATGAACCTCTTTTTGTACAAATTCAAAAGCTTTTAAATGATTCAAAATTTCTTTTTGTTCCCTTTCACTAAAATCAGGTAACACTTTAATTTTGTTAATACGTTCTACATCTTCAATAGTTAATTTTTTGTCGCACATACCGACAGCATCACAAGTATATGCTAATTTAAATTTTTCTTCAGCATTTAAAACTTGTTTTGGATCACATTCTTTTAGCACATTGTTTAAATGTTTTACTTGCATCTCTAAGAGATCTTTATCCATAATGATCACAACTCCTATCTTGATTTGATTATATCATAAAAGCGCTATCATACTCAAGAGATAAAATCAATTAATATATAAAAGAAGGGGGAACTCAAATGAGTTCCCCAAAGCCTGTGAAAATTTATAGTTTAACTACGCTTTCGGCTTGTGGGCCGCGAGCACCGTCTTTAACGTCAAATTCTACTTGGTCGCCTTCTGCTAATGTTTTGTAACCTTCATTTTGAATTGCACTGAAGTGTACAAAAATGTCTTTGTTATTTTCTGATGAGATAAATCCATATCCCTTATCAGCATCAAACCATTTTACAACGCCTTTCATTACTTAATTCTCCTTCTTGATTCTTGAGCGATTACTCGCTTAACCATATTATACACAATCTAAAATAATTTTTCAAGTTGCCCAAATCATTTATTTTCAATTATGCAAATTGAGAATTAAATAGATTATAGTAAGTTCCTTTTTGCTCAAGTAATGATTCATGTGTACCTTTTTCAACAACATTTCCATTTTCAACAACTAAAATTAGATCAGCATTTTGAATAGTAGACAAACGATGGGCAATAACAAATGAAGTCTTATTTTCCATAAGTTTTAACATAGCATTTTGTATCTGAACTTCAGTATGTGTATCAACATTTGAAGTCGCTTCATCTAAAATAAGCATTTTTGTTTTTGATAGCATGGCTCTTGCAATAACTAATAATTGTTTTTGACCTTTTGATATATTCAACCCTTCATCAGTAAGCAATGTGTCATAGCCTTGTGGTAAATGAACAATAAAATTATGAATATGGGCTTTTTTAGCTGCTTCTTCAACTTCAAGTCTAGATGGTTCATCATTACCATATGCAATATTTTCATGAATGGTGCCATGAAATACCCATGTATCTTGTAAAACCATCGAAAATGCTTTTCTTAAATCAACACGAGAGATATCATAAATATCATTTTTGTCAATAAAAATACTATTTCTTCCAGGTTCATAAAATCTCATAAGTAAATTTACAAGTGTTGTTTTTCCAGCTCCTGTTTCACCAACAATTGCAACCACTTTACCTTGTGGTGCATCAAAACTTACATTTCTTAAAATAGGTTGATTTTCAACATATTGAAAACTTAAATTTTTAACGGAAACATCACCATGAATATTTAAATCCTTAATAACATTTGGTTCATCTAAATCTTCTTCTTTAGCTTCTAATACCGTAAATACCCGTTCAGCAGCTGCTAAAGCACTTTGAATATCAGCAAAGATACTTGATATTTGATTAATTGGTCCAGAAAAACGTCTAGAATATAAAGTAAACGATGTTAATTTACCAATGGTCATTAAACCTTTAAAGTATAAAATACCACCGAAGACACCAACAAGTGCAACTGATAAATTAGATACAAAATTTACAGAAGGTCCAACTGCTGACCCAAAGTAACCTGCTTTATATGAAGCATCTGCTGCTACTACATTAATTTTATCAAAACGAGTTAATACGTTTTCTTCTTGAACATATGATTGAATAGTTCTTTGTCCAGAAATCATTTCTTCGGCAAATCCATTTAATTCTCCAAGTTTACGATTTCTTAATTGATATTTTTTCTTAACAATTTTAGATAACACACGTGTAATTAAAACGGAAAGTGGTATTGTCACAATAAATATTAACACCAATATTGGTGACATGATAAGCATCATCACAAATGAAATAATTAAAGTAATAAAACTTGTTAAAATACTTATAACATCAGTTGCAAGCGATGTATTAATATTATCAATATCATAACTCATTCTACTGATTATATCGCCTGTTTGTTGAGTATCAAAAAATGAGATTTGAACTTTGTTTAATTTTTCAAATAAGTCTTTTCGCATTTTATAAACAACACTTTGCGAGATCTTAACCATTGCTACTCGCAATAAATAACTGAAAAATGCGGCTAATAAATAGAAAATCACCATAAGTCCTGCTAATAAAAATACTTTAGGAAAATCAACAGTTCCTGTCATTGCATCAACAATGGTTCCTGTTAAAAATGGACCTACCAATGATAAAACATTGGAAACAATAGCTAAAAATAACGCTAAAAATAGTTTTGCTTTATAAAACGTTAAATATTTCCATAGACGATATAAAACATATTTTACATTTTTAGCACGATCGGTACTCGCATTTTTCCCGCGTCCTTGCTTTCCTGCATACATCATGATAAATCACCTCCTAATTGATAGGATGCAATTTCATAATACATTTTAGATGATTTAAGCAATTGTGCATGCGTACCTTTTGCAATAATTTTTCCTTCATCTACTAATATAATTAAATCAGCATCTTTAATACTGCTAATTCTTTGGGCAATAATAATTTTACTTGCATCATGATGTTCTTCTTTTAAAGCTTTTCTTAATTTCATATCTGTTTGATAATCAAGTGCACTTGATGCATCATCTAAGATGATTAAATCTGGTTTACCAGCAATCGCTCTTGCAATAAGCACACGTTGTTTTTGACCACCCGATAAATTAATTCCTTTTTGTGCCATTTGATATTGATATTGATTTTCTTTTTCATAAATAAAATTAGCTTGTGCTACTTCTGTAGCAAGGTTAATATCTTGGTCCGTTATTTCATTTCTATTAAATTGAATATTATCATAGATAGAATCAGCAAATATTAAATCATTTTGAAAAACAACGCCAATTCTACTTCTTAATTGATTTTGTTTAATATTTCTAATATCTTGACCATAGATTTTAATAGAACCTTCATCAACATCATAAAATCTCATAATTAAATTAATAATCGTAGTTTTACCTGATCCAGTCGCGCCAATAATACCTAAAGTTTGCCCTTTAAATAATTCAAATGATATATTTTCTAAATTCTTTTCTTTTTGTAAATATGAAAAAGATACATGATCAAATGAAATATGTGGTTTATTTTTATATACGATAATATCTGATGTACCATCTTTCATTGCAATCGGCATATTTAAAACTTCAAATATACGATCTCCTGATGCTGATGCTCGAGAAGATAATACAAATACACGTGTAATACTCATCATCGCATTTAATATAATCGTAAAATAGGTCACAAACGCAAGTATTTGACCTTTTTCTGTTAAACCTTTATCTATTCTAAACGCCCCAAATACTAATACAATAACCAATCCAACATTCATAACAGCATTCATAAGTGGATTAATCTTTGACATCGTAATGGTTGCTTTTAATTCTTTATCAACTGTATTTTGATTTTTTTCATCAAAGCGTTTCATTTCATGATCACTCATCGATAATGCACGAACAACTCTCACACCCGTCACATATTCACGAAGTGTTCGAATCAATTGATCGACAGATGCTTGCGTTTTTTTATAAAGTGGAACACCCACTCTTGAAGTAAAATAAACAATAATGATAATCAATGGTAATAATGAAACCATGACCAAAGTTAACACTGGATCAAGAAATAATGACATAACAATACCACCAATAAGTAATACTGGCGCTCTAACCCCTAATCTTTGAATTGCCGCAGATGCTTGATACATATTATAAGTATCAGTTGTCATTCTAGAGATTAATGATGGTCTTGTCAATTGATCAACTTGATAAGCCGACAGTGATTCTATCTTTTGAAATAAATCATGTCTTAATACTTTTACAGCCTCAGCGGCTATAAATTCTGCCCGTTGATTGGCTGCAACATTTAAATACCATCCAGCAAATGCGATAGCCACCATTATAGCACCCAACCAAATCAATGGTTTAATTGAACTGCTATTGCTTTCTGTTAATGCTGGAATCTGTGTATCAATCATATAAGCAATTAAAAATGGTAAAAACAAATCTGCTAAGGCACCAATAGACTTAAAAGATAAACTAACAGTAAGTTTTTTCCAATATGGCTTTAAAATGATTAAAATGTACTTCATAAACTAACCTAATTTCTAATTTAATTTTTTTTATTAATTTGTTATAATTTCGAAACCTTCAAAATATATATTAAAATCATTGACACATACAAATGAATCATGATCATATGTTATGATTTTAGTTCTAAGTGTTGGTAATTCTTTTTTAAAAATTTTATGATTTTTTAACTCTTTTATATTTACAATCATAATGATACCAGTATCTGTACCTATATCATTAAAAATACCATCTCCGCCTTCAGTTCTAGTTACATAGAACTTTGAACCTTTAATATTTAAATATTGAAATTCATTTGGGTTTTCATAAAAAGTTTCCCATAATAACTGTAAAAAGGCTTCACCATCATCATTTTTTATAACAACTACAGCTGGATCACCAATAAAATAAGTCCCTTTATTAAGTTTATACGTTGTTTTCTTCATATATCCTTCTTTCAATAAATATAATTTCAGCTAATGTATTTATCGTATTATCTGTTTCTTCTACTGGTGGCGTTAAATCAGAAATAGTTTTATTTTCCCAAATTAAATGAACATACTCAGGATGATCAATAAACGGATTTCTATTTCCTTGAGCAGTATAGATGACTTCATTTCTTTGTCTTTCAAAATCATCAACCGGATCTAATTTATGCCATTCTAGAAGAACAGATAATAACCCCATTTCTGCCCCATCTGCACTATATTTATCAGATTTATCTATTAAGTCATTTAAATCATCTGTCAATGTAAGATTATCATACATAATAACCATATATAATAATATTCTTGCTACATCACCAATATGGTCATCCCCAGGATAATATCCACTATCATCGGTAATGCCGGCTT
>JBAYAP010000088.1:0-5955 GCA_041669715.1 Acholeplasmataceae bacterium | reverse complement strand
CAGTTTTTACCAATAACTACGGAATTAGGAATAATAGCACCCTTTTCAATGACTGTAATACCTGATTTTAATAAATCGGGTTTTTCAGCATTAGGTGTTAAGTCTGTACTAAATCCAATTTTAGCATTTCTACCGATGACAACTCTCTTATCAATAATTGATTGATTAATTTCCACTTCATCACCAACAATGACATTGTTTAATATAACACTATCTTTAATGATAGAATTTTTGCCAATACGTACACCAGGGCTTAAGACAGAATTATATACTGAACCTTCAATAATACAACCGTTAGAGATTAAACTATTGGCAACTTTTGCATTTGAGCCAAACTTAACTGGTGGAAGATCTTCACTTTTTGTAAAAACTTTCCAAGTTGGATCATATAAATCTAGTGCTGTATAATCTTTAGTCATTTCAAGATTTGTTTCTAGATAAGCATCATAAGTACCTACATCCATCCAATAGTGATCAAATGTATATGAAATCACTTTTGAACATTGTTTTTTAATTAAATAGGGAATAATGTGTTTTCCAAAATCTAGGTCATCTTCTTTTAAATCATTAAGTAAAGTTTCTAATAATTCAAAATCAAATAAATAAATACCCATTGATGCAAGATTTGATTTAGCTGTTTTTGGTTTTTCTTCAAAAGAGATTATTTCATTATTTTGATTTACTGTCATAATGCCAAATCGATATGTTTCACTTGGATCAACAGGGTGCGTTGCAATTGTTAATTGTGCACCACTTTCTTTGTGCATTTTTATCATCGGACGATAATCCATTTTATATATGTGATCGCCTGAGAGTATAAGTACATATTGAGGATTTTTACGTTTAATAAATTTTAAATTTTTCTTCACAGCATCGGCAGTTCCCAAATACCAGTAGTCGTGAGGTTGAAGTAGTGTTACACCAGAATCTCTTCTATCTAAATCCCACGGTTTTCCACTGCCAATATGCTCATTAAGGGATAAAGGTAAATATTGAGTTAAAATACCAATGTCATAAATATGAGATTGTGCACAATTAGATAATGCAAAATCAATGATTCTAAATTTTCCGGCAAAGGGCATTGCAGGTTTACTGCGTCTTTTTGATAACAGATCAAGTCTTGAACCTTTTCCTCCCGCTAATATTAATGCTAACACTTCCATGTATTTATGCCTCCATAATCATTCTATATAATAAATCATATGATCTTGCCACCTGTTTTAGACCATAATCTTGTTTCATTGCTTGACGTACTAAACGATTAAAAACCAATTTGTGATTGATATATAAATCAATCGCTTGATATATTTGTTCTTTAAATTCATATAATGAATAGTGGGCAAAACTAAATCCAGTACCTGATAATGTATATTTATTATAAGGGATAACGGTGTCTTTTAAACCACCAGTTTCAGTAACAATAGGTAAACTGCCATAACGCATCGCAATCATTTGTCCTAAGCCACAGGGTTCAAATTTACTTGGCATTAAAAAAATATCACTGCCTGCATAAATTTGATGAGCAACTTGCTCATTAAAACCAATATAATTTGCAATTCGATTAGGATATTTTGATGTTAAGTAGCGAATATGATGTTCATAATTTTCATTTCCTGATCCTAAGATGATGAATATAGCATCAGAAAAGTTAATACAATCTTCAATGGCTTGTAAAATAATATCAACACCTTTTTGATTAGCAAGTCTTCCAATATATGCGATTAAAGGTGCATGATATTCATTTTTTAATTGATATTGCTCAATGATTTGTTTTTTAAGTATCTTTTTTTGGGCAATAGCATTTTTAATTTGGTAATGTGTAGATAATAAAGGATCTGTTTCAGGATTAAAAATCTCTTCATCGATACCATTTAATATGCCATACAAATCATGTTGACGTTGATTTAAGATACCATCTAAAGTGAAACCGTAATCTTGTGTTAATATTTCATTTCGATATGTTGGACTAACGGTCGTAATTTTAGTTGCTCTTTCAATGCCAGCTTTTAAAAAGTTAATAGCATTAAAATGCATATAGGTATAATCGAGTTCATCTGAAAAGTAATGATAAAATGATTGATCAAATGAACCTTGATATTGTAAATTATGAATGGTTAAAAGTGTGTGAATTTTATTGTAATCAAGATTTCTGTGGCGATATTTTTGATCAAGCAAATAAGGAATCATTCCAGTTTGCCAATCATTTAAATGTAATATTTGCGGATAATCATTGATTAAATCAAATAGTTCAAGTACTGCATAATCAAAAGCTGTAAATCGATCGATATCATCTTCATAGCCATATAAGTTATCGCGTTCAAATAAATGCATATTTTGAATAAAATAATAAGTTGTTGTTTCGTAAATCATAAGATAATACTTAAAAACCCATTCATGGTTTGAAACATGAACAGTTTTAGTACCAATATATTCCATTTGCTCTGCATATTTCTGGATTTGTTTATAATAGGGTGTGATTACTTTGGTGTCGATATGCATTGCATTTAATGACTTAGGCAAAAAATACGCCATGTCGGCTAATCCACCGGTTTTACTAAATGGATAAGCCTCTGAACTAACAAAGTAAATTTTCACAATATATGTCCCCTTTACTGTTATTCTATACTTCCATTATACTGATATATATTTTAATATTCAATGACAATATGGAAATACCTTAATATCGTATGATGATATGCTATAATTAATTGACGGAGGATGAAAATGAAAACTGAAATTTCATGTGGCATTATATTGTATAAATATCAAGACAATCAAAGAAAGTTTTTATTAATCAAACATCAAAACGGCGGACATTATGGGTTTCCTAAAGGTCATATGGAACAATATGAAAGTAAAAAACAAACAGCATTGCGTGAAGTTAAAGAAGAAACAAATTTAGATGCTTATATTATAGGAAATTATTATCAAAAGGTAACATATAGTCCAAAACAAGATGTCATTAAAGATGTTTATTACTATTTGGGTAAAGTATATAAAGGTGAACTTATATGTCAAAGTGAAGAAGTTCAACAAGCATTATGGATTAATGAGCAAGATTTATGCCGTTATTTAACTTATGATAATGATAAATTGATCATTAATAAAATGATTAAAAAAATAAATATACTTGAAAAAGGCATTAATTATACTTTAATGGCTTATATAGAACAAAATGTGATTCCAGGTTACAACTTATTTGATGAAGCACATCATGCTGATCATGTTTATAATGTTATATTTGATAGTTTAAAATTAGCTAAGAGTTATCATTTAAATCCAGAAATTATTTATACGATTGCAGCATTCCATGACTTAGGATTGGTTGAAGGTCGAGAAAATCATCATATTTTAGGTGGTAAAATACTTGAGAAAGACGAATTCATCAAAACTTTTTTTAATAAAGAAACTATTCAATTGATGGTTGATGCTATTTATGATCATCGTGCATCTAATGGTGTGATGCCAAGAAGCATATATGGAAAAATTATTGCTGAAGCAGATCGTCAAATGAATGCAAACCAAATTATATTACGTACTGCAAAATATGAAATGGCGAAACATCCCAATTTAACAGTTGAGGAACATGTGGCGTATTGTTATCAACATATGATTGAAAAATACAGTGAAAATGGATATTTACAACTTTGTCTTGATATTGGAAAAAATGTAAAAGAATTAAGCAAATTACGGAAAATAATTAATAATAGTGAAAAAATTAAAGCTAAATTCCGCCAAATTATTTCAAAATAAATAAAAACGTTATAAACTGTGTTAAAATAATGGCAACAATCTTTGTTTTAGGGAGAAAATCAATGAAAATTGGCACAGTAAAAGAAATTAAGAAATATGAGTTTAGAGTTGGGTTAACACCAGATAGTTGTGCTCAATATGTCAAATATGGGCACGAAGTATTTGTAGAAAAAAATGCCGGAGCAGAAGCAGGTTATTTTGACCAGTTATATGAAGAAGCTGGGGCAGTTATATTTGAAAAGGCTGAACAAGTTTGGCAAACTGTTCAAATGATTGTAAAAGTTAAAGAACCACTTGAGGAAGAATACAAATATTTGCGTAAAGATTTAATTTTATATACGTATCTTCATCTTGCTACAAACCTTTCATTGACTAAAGCATTATTAACTTCACAAACTACATCTATTGCATATGAAACTATCGAAGAAGATCATATGTTACCTTGTTTAAAACCAATGAGTGAAATTGCTGGACGACTTAGTGCTATTGAAGGTGCTAAGTGTTTAGAAAAGCAACAAGGCGGTTCAGGTATTTTATTGTCTGGCGTACCAGGCGTTAAAAAGGCTAATGCAGTTATTATTGGTGCTGGTGTTGTGGGTGAAAATGCATTAAAAATGCTTGTTGGATTAGGTGCTCAAGTAACTATTTTGGATATTGATTTAAAAAAACTAACATATTTAGATGATTTATATGGGTCAAAAATACAAACTTTATACAGTAATGAAACTCATATTAAAGAAATTTTAAAAAGTGCAGATTTAGTTATTGGCGCTGTATTACTTCCAGGCAGTAAAGCACCAAAACTAATCAAACGTTCATATTATCAAGATATGAAAAAAGGTAGTGTCATTATTGATGTTGCTATTGATCAAGGTGGATCAACTGAAGTGAGTCATCCAACTTATCATGATCATCCAACTTATGAAGTTGATGGTATAATTCATTATTGTGTAGCAAATATTCCTGGCTCAGTGCCAAGAACGGCAACTGATGCATTAAACCATGCAACTTTAAAATATGGTTTAATGATAGCAAATAAAGGTATCGATGAAACTTTAAAAAAATCAAAACCAATTCAGTTAGGTCTTAATACATTGAATGGTAATTTATATTGTCCAGGAGTGGCAGAAGCTTTCGAATTAGAACTTACAAAATTATAGGGGGATAAGACGATTTTTTATCCTTTTTATTTTTGGAAAAATAGGTGAACAGATGAGTGTAATAACAAGTATCGTAAGAATGGTATTAAAAGTAAAATTTACAACAAACTATAAATTTAATTTTACATATGATGATTTTGATCCAAAAAGAAGTGAACCATATATTTTAATTCTTAATCATACACAGTTAAATGATCCATTGTTTATAAGTATGAATTTAAAGTATTATTTATATCCAGTAGCAAGTAATCTTTTATATACGAATAAATATATGAAATTTGGGTTAACAAGAGTCATTAAATCAATTCCAAAGCGAAAAGGACAATCTGATTCAAAAACGATACGTATGATCTTAGAAGCTTTTAATAAGGATCATCGCGGTATTTTAGTTGCACCAGAAGGAAATTCTTCTTTTTATGGTGAGCAAACACCAACAGATTATATATCAACTGCTAAATTGGTAAAAAAACTTAATAAAGATTTAATTATTGGAAAAATTGATGGTGGTTATTTTGCACATCCTAGATGGGGTAAACTGAGAAAAGGGGCAAATATTGAAATTACTTATAGACCATTGATTAAAGCCGGAGCGTTTGCTCAATATACGTTAGAAGAAATTGCAAAGATTATGGAAGATGCAATTTCATTTAATGATTATCAATGGATTGAAAAAAGAGATTATATTTATAAGAATAAAGATCTTGCTGAAGGTATAGAAAATATTATATATGCATGTCCAAAATGTGGTAGAATTCAAACAATAGAATCAAAACATAACGATGTTTATTGTACACATTGTGGAAAAATTGCATCTTTTGATGAAAAACAACATTTAACAGGTCAATATTCGACACTTATAGATTGGAATATTTATCAAAAAAAATTATTGAAAAAGCATTTAAATGATAGTTTTCAAACAACTGGAAAGCTTTATATATTAGATTTAATTAATAGTAATCGTAATTTTAAAGGTGATTATGAAATTAAACTTTTTAAAAATGAACTTATTATTACTAATGAAGCACATCAATTTATATTTGAT
>JBAYAP010000087.1:0-5976 GCA_041669715.1 Acholeplasmataceae bacterium | reverse complement strand
TTATTGATATAATATGTAAGTTCTCTAAGTCTACCATCAACTTTTGCTGCAAGCACATTTTCTAAATTAAGTGTTTTTGCAATCTCTTCAAGGGTAATTTGTTGCTCAAAAACTACTTTTTTTTGATTAATTGTTAATTCCATTTTTTTCTCCCTTTTAATATTTTAGACTATAATTCATCATCAAATAGATCAAATCTAGATATTGTAATTTTTTCATGGTCTTTTGTTTCAACGGCTTCTTCTTTAACTGCTTGTAATATATCTTGAACTTCTTTTGATTGTTCAACAGTTTTTTTAGGTTTAGCCGGTACTGGTTTATCATCAATTGCTGGATCTATATAAATTCTTTGAGCTTCACCAACTTTTGATGTTTCAATCATTTTTTTACCAAATTTATTATAGTTACCTTTTAAATCTGATGTTGTTGTTTTTAATATGTTAATTTGACTAATAATTCTAACTTCAACATTTTCTTTTAATTGTGCTTTAGATAGTCTATGTAAGTCTACTCCAGTATGAGGATTTGATTTTAAATGATCAATAATAAGAATACCTCGTCTATTTCTATTATATAAAGGTATTTCTGCAACAACATCTGTTAAGACATGTCCTCTTGAGGTTAAGCAGACAAGTTCATCGCTTTGATGAACATATCTTGATGCGACAAGCATATCTGATTGCGCAATAGACATTCCTTTAACACCACTTGCCTGTAATCCATATGTAGGCAAATCATCAGTTCTCATTCTTAATAAATAGCCATTTTTAGATAAAGAAATAATATTTTCTCTTTCACCTAAATCAACAGATACTAATTCATCATCAGATAATTTCATACAACGTATTGGCTTTGTATAGCGACTAACATCAAAATCACAAAGTTTAGCTTGTTTCATCATTCCATTTTTTGAGGCAAGTAAGATATATTTATCTTCTTTAAAATGTTCAACTCTAATGACATCAACTAAACGTTCATTTTGATCAATTGGTGTAATATTACCCATATAAACGCCAAGATCTTTCCATTTTTGATCATCAATTTTATAAACTGGTAAATAAATATAGTTACCTTTATTTGTAAATAACAATAAAGTATCTAAAGTGTTCGTTTCTTTTTCGTACATTAAAACATCATCTTGTTTTAATCCAGGATCAGTTGTTGCTTGATAACTTCTAAGGTTTGAGCGTTTTACATAACCTTCTTTTGAAATTCCAATCATAACTAATTCTTCTGAAACTAAATCTTTTTCATCAATTTTAATTGTTTCAATTTCATCTTCAATTACGGTTTTACGGTCATTTCCAATAAGTTTAACAACATCAAGTAATTCTTTTTTAATCACTTTCTTTAAAACAGCTTCACTTGATAATATTTTGTTTAATTCATCAATTTTTTGATTTAAAATATCAGATTCATTTTGTAGTTCTAAAATATCAGTTGAAGATAAACGATATAATTGTAATGTAACGATTGCTTCAGCTTGTAAATCTGTAAAATCAAAAGCACTCATAATGTTTTCTTTTGCAGTTTTTTTATTGCTTGATGCCCGAATAATTTTTACAATTTCATCAACAATAGAAACCATTTTAATAAGTCCTAAAACAATATGTTGACGTTTTGTCGTTTTTTCTAATTCATAATTAGAACGATTTGTAATGACATCCTTTTGATGATCAACATAAGCTTTAATAATAGGTAGTACACCAACTAATACTGGTCTATGATGCATAATTGTAACCATATTATAATTGTAAGCAACTTGTAAATCTGTAGATTTATACAATAGATTTAACATAAGGTTAGCATTTGCTCCTTTTTTTAAATCAATTGCAATTCTTAAGCCTTCTTGATCACTTTCATCACGGATTTCTAAGATATCATCAACATTTTTATCAATTCTTAATGTATCAATAGATCTTACGAGATCAGCTTTATTGATTTCATAAGGAATTTCAGTAATAATAATGCGTTCTTGTGATTTTGATATTTCTTCAAATTCAGCACGAGCTCTAATCATCATCTTACCTGAGCCAGTAGAAAGCGCATCTTTAATGCCATCTTTACCTTGAACAATACCGCCAGTAGGAAAATCAGGGCCATGTATAATATTTAAAATTTCATCAATTGATATATTGTCATTATCAATATATGCAATTGTTGCTTCTATGACTTCATTTAAATTGTGAGGCGGTATTTTTGTGGCATATCCCGCAGAAATACCAGTTGCTCCATTAACTAATAAATTAGGAAATTTTGCTGGGAGCACTGTAGGTTCTAATTCTTCATCATCAAAATTTGGAATAAAAGGTACAGTTCTTTTATCAATATCTTGAAGAAGTAATTCTGCAGCTAAAGATAATCTAGCTTCAGTATAACGCATCGCAGCTGCTGAATCACCATCAATAGAACCATTATTACCATGCATATCGATAAGTATTTCTCGCATTTTAAAATCTTGTGATAAACGTACCATTGCTTCATAAATAGATGAATCACCATGTGGGTGATATTTACCCATAACTTCGCCAGCGATTCTTGCTGACTTTTTATAAGCTTTATTATGAAACATACCTAATTGTTGCATTGCATATAAAATACGTCTTTGTACAGGCTTTAAACCGTCTCTAGCATCAGGTAAAGCACGATCTTGAATAATATATTTAGAATAACGGCCAAAACGATCAGCAACGATTTCTTCTAAAGGTGTAGCAATAACATTTTCAACAAATGTTTCAATCTTTTTTGATATTGACATTATTCGTTACCTCTTTCAAGATCAAAATCATCTGACATTTCAAAGTCAACATTTTCTTCAATCCATTGTCTTCTTGGTTCTACTTTATCACCCATAAGTGTTGAAATACGACGGTCAGATGCTGCGATATCATCAATGGTAACTTGTATTAATGAACGTGATTTTGGATCCATTGTTGTTTCCCATAATTGCACTGCATTCATTTCGCCAAGGCCTTTATAACGTTGAATTGTATAAGGACTACCATTGAGTTGTGCTCGAAGTTCTTCATCACTCCATGCATAAAAAGACTCATCTTTTTTACCATTTTTACGTGAGACTTTATAAAGTGGTGGTTGAGCAATATATAATCTACCATCTTCTATTAAAGGGCGCATAAATCTAAAAAAGAATGTTAATAATAAAACTTGAATATGTGCACCATCAGTATCAGCATCGGTCATAATAATAACTTTGTTATAATTACATTTTTTAATATTAAACTCAGGTCCATATTCAGCACCAATTGTATAAATCATTGTACTAATTTCTTCATTTTTTAAGATTTGTTCTAAACTGGCCTTTTCGGTATTAATAACTTTACCTCTAAGCGGTAAAATTGCTTGAAATCTTCGATTTCTTCCTTGTTTTGCAGAGCCTCCAGCAGAATCACCTTCGACTAAAAATAATTCATTGATGGCCTTATCTTTACCTTGAGCAGGTGATAATTTACCACTTAATAAAATTTCCTTTTTATTTTTAGTTTTACCATTTCTGGCTTCTTCACGTGCTTTTCTAGATGCTTCTCTTGCTTTTTGAGCATTTTGAGAACGAGAAATGATTTCAGAAGCAATTTTTTTGTTTTCTTCTAAATATGTTGTCATATTTTCATAAAGAACACTATCAGTTGCATTTCTAGCTTCTGGGGTACCTAATTTACCTTTGGTTTGGCCTTCAAATTCTAGAACTTCTTCGGGAATACGTAAAGATACAATAGCGGTTAAACCTTCGCGAATATCTGAGCCTTCTAAATTAGGATCTTTATCTCTGATTAAAGTATATTTTCTAGCATAATCATTAATTGATCTTGTCATGGCTGATCTAAAACCAGTTTCATGCGTACCACCATCTCTTGTTCTTACATTATTAACAAAAGATATAACATTTTCTGTATAGGTTGTACTAAATTGAAAAGCAAGGTCAACTTCAATTGATTTCTTTTTATTATGTTCTAATGGAAATGTTTGTTCAATTAAAACAACATCATTTAATGTTTTTTTGTTTTCATTAAGAAGATTAATATAGGCTTTAATACCATCTTCATATTGAAATACTTCTTTTTGATGATGTCTTTCATCATATAAAATCATTTTTAAATTTTTAATTAAAAATGCAGATTCTCTTAAACGTTCTTTTATAAGTTCATAAGAAAAAAGCGTTGTAGAAAAAATTTTAGGATCTGGTTTAAAAATAACAGTCGTTCCTGTCTTTTTAGTATCGCCAATACGTTTTAATGATTCAATCTTTTTACCGCCGTCACTAAAGCGTTGTTGCCAAATACCTTGATCTCTGTAAACTGTTACTTCAAGAAATTGTGAAAGAGCATTAACAACACTTGAACCAACGCCATGAAGTCCCCCTGAGACTTTATAGCCACTTTCATCTGAAAATTTGCCACCTGCATGTAATATACTAAAAATTACTTCAGTAGTAGGCTTACCTGAAGCATGTTTTTTATATGGCATACCACGTCCATTATCGGTAACTTCAATACTATTATCTGTATGTATTGTCACTGAAATTTCATTTGAGTATCCACCTAAAGCTTCATCAATTGCATTATCGACAATTTCCCAAACCAAATGATGGAGGCCTCTTTGATCTGTTGAACCGATATACATCCCCGGACGTTTACGAACTGCCTCTAATCCTTCAAGTATTTGAATGGATGTTTCATCATAATTATTAATTGTTTTATTCACGTAATCACCAACTTAATTGTATATATTAATTATATCAAAAAACATAGGCATCTACAATGTTTGAATATGTTTATATGTAGATGAAATTTTAACTAAACAATGATATAATGTTAAATATTGAGGTGAGATTATGATATATGTATATATAAGTCTATTACTTATTGCATCATATCTGCTTGGTTCTATCCAAAGTGGATTAATTATAGGTAAAGTTTTTAGACATATTGATATTCGAGAACATGGTTCTAAAAATACAGGGTCAACAAATGCTATTCGAGTATTAGGCTTTAAATATGGTATTTGGTCTTTTATATTTGATGTTTTAAAAGGTGGATTTTTAATCTTTTTACTTAAAATATTAAATGCAACAGAATTATATATGTATAATGATTCTCTAAACTTTATTAGTATCTATGGTTTAGTCGCTGTATTTGGTCATGCATTTTCCATATTTAACGATTTTAAAGGTGGCAAGGCTGTAGCAACCTCACTTGGCGTAATCTTAGCAATAGAGCCATTAATTGCTGTTGTTATACTTGTTGTATTTTTTATTGTATTTTTAATTACACGCTATGTATCATTAGGTTCAACTTTTGCTGCATTAGCTGCACTTATAAGTATTATTGTACGCGTATTTATTCCTTTAAACAATTATAATTTACAATCAAAGATTTTTGAATTATTTATTTTTTTAGTACTTACGTCATTAATCTTTATTAAACATAAAACAAATTATCAAAGATTAAAAACTGGTACAGAAAATAAAATGTAAAAAAAAGACATTAATTAATGTCTATTTATATTGATTCATTGAATTTAAAATCTGTCTAACTTGTTTTTCAGATGGCGTACGTCCCATTTGACGCATCATTTCACGAATCATAAGTTCGTTGACTGGTGGGTTTTTCTTAAGATATCTTTTAAACCATGCTCTTGCTCCAAAAAAACCTGCAATGCCACCAACGAGTAAAACACCAACTATGATTAATACAAACACTAATATACTTAAATTTGGCATACTCTCACACTCCTATCATATTCTATTCTACTTGATTAAAAACAAAAATACAAGAATAATATGATAAGTCATATAAATCAAGAAAAAGAGGCGATCATTTTTATGCATTTTATGTCATTTATGTTAAATTTTTTTTCTTATTTAATACTCGCATATTTTGTTTTTCAAATATTTGGTAGAAAAAGAATCGTTGGTATTGTTATTTTATTAATTTCAATAGCTTTTTCAATAGTTACTGT
>JBAYAP010000086.1:0-6008 GCA_041669715.1 Acholeplasmataceae bacterium | reverse complement strand
GTACAAATGATTGGTTTTGCCGTTCAATCAAGAAAAGATAATAATATTGGTATGGTTTTATCAATTGCATTTGGTACATCAATGCTTCAATTTAAAAATATTTTAAGAAAACCAATGATTTGGTTACCTACAGTTATTGCTTCAGCAATATTAGCACCGGCAATTGTTTTAACATTAAATGCAGAAACATCTTATTTTGGTGCTGGTATGGGAAGTTCCGCACTTGTTGGTCAATTAGAGACGCTTTCAGCAATGGGTTATTCACTCAATGCTTGGCTTACAGTTATTTTTATGCTTGTTGGTAGTGCAGTGCTTGTTTATGGTATTGATTTGATATTTAGACATTATAAACTTATAAATAAAGGTGATTTAGCAGTAAATAATGATATTAATGAATGATTATATTTGCTTAAATTATAAAAACTATGATAGAATAAATATAAAGTTAAGAGATAAACAGAAAGTGGTGAATCTATGAAAAATCGCATTAGCAATGGGGTTTTTGGTAAAATCATAAGAACGTTAGGTTATGTTTTATTATTGGTGTCTTCTGTATTGATTTTAAGTGAGTTGGTTTTAGCTAACACTTCTTACTCACTCATCGCATTTTTAGAACCCTATGCAAATATCGTTGTTAATCTTGTGAATCAATTAGGAGTTTCAGTTGTTCAATACGCATTTATAGGATTAGTGGTTGGTTTATTGTTCTTGGTTTGGGCACTTCGTAAAGGATTAATTTTAAGATTATTGATTTCTGTATTGTTAATCTTTGTTTTAGCAGAATCAGTTCTTCATTCAAATATATTATTTACAGGTGTATTATTAACAGTTCCAGCATTTTTAGATACAGCAGTAACTTCTGTAGGAAGTTTTATTGATCAAGTAGTTTCAGCATCAAGTTATGTTGCACCTGGTGCAGTATTGATACTCGTATTATTTTTATGGGCATTATTTGCAAATAAAAAGCCAAAAAGATTATCTGTTAATTTAGTAAGAACAGCAACTGTGTTTCTACTATTTGCTGTGATTTTAGCAGTATTACCTTCAATTTTTACAGCTTCATTATTTACTGCTAGTTGGTATATTATAGTAACATTAGTATTTTATATATTAACATATGCATTATATATATTAGGTGGTGTCTTTGGAGTTATCGGATTTGGCAGAAGTTAATCAATTTAATTTATAGCAAAATAAAAAGCATTTTTAATTAAATGCTTTTTTTATTTTACATAATAGATGAAAAGCCTCTTAGAATAACAGATAAAATTCTAATAAAGATATTTCTATTTTTTAAATCTGTAGCAAGTGTTGATTCTTTAAGTTGTTCATTAAACCAAACGTTCATATTTTTAATAGTATCTAGGTTTTCTAGATAAACGCTATTTTCAAAATGAAGATATAAACTTCTAAAATCAAGATTTGCAGTTCCAATCATTGCTATTTTTTGATCAACTATGATTAACTTAGAATGAATAAAACCTGGTGTATAGCGGTAGATGTTAACACCAAATTTTGCCAAGTCTTTTGCGTAAGTCTCAGTGACATAAAACACCAGCTTTTTATCAGGGATATAAGGGATTATAATGTTTACTTTAACACCTGATCGTGCAGCAAGTTGTAATGCGGTTTTTAATTCATTATCAATAATTAAATAGGGTGTTGTAATGCATATTTCTTTTTGGGCTTGACTGATCATTGATAAATACATATTTTTATTGATTTCTTCTTGATCAATAGGGGCATCGGAAAACGGAATGAGGATACCTTGCTTTTCAGCTACGTCAAAATCTTTAACAACAAAATCATCAATGTGTAAGTGTACTTGATGCATAAACTTTAATGTGTTAATAAAATTAATGACTAAAGATGTGACGGAACCACCTTCGAATTTAATACCAGCATCCATCCAATGGCCATAAGGCGAAGTTAAATTAATATATTCATCACCGATGTTTATGCCACCAGTAAAACATATTTTACCATCAATAATCACAATTTTCCGGTGATCACGATAATTCATTGCGAAATTCAAATGAATTCGCATTGGATTAAAAGCAAAAGCTTTAATACCATAGGAAGCTAAAATTTTCGTATAATTTTGAGGTAGTGATGAACTGCCAAAGTCATCATAGATTAAATAGATATCGATGCCTTCTTTTGCTTTAAGTTTTAAAAGTTTTAGAAGTTCATCCCACATTTGACCTTTTTTAATAACAAAAAATTCTAAAAAGATATATTTTTTTGCTTTTGATATTTCTAATTTCATCGATTCAAACATTTTCTTACCTGAACCTAAAAAAGTAGAATAACTTTGATCGTATGCCATCCACCCGTTTTGATGAAGATATGTTGGAATACGATTTGTATATGAAATATCTTTTTGATATTGTTTTAAATAATCAAAACGTTCAATTTCTGATTTATGGTAATGATTTAATACTTTTTTACTGACATTTCTATTTCTATAAAACAAGTAGAAAAGTCCACCAAATAACGGGAAAATCAAAATAGGAACAATCCAAGATAATTTATATATTGGATTTTCTTCTTTATAGATTAAATAAACGACGATTAAATCACTGATGATATAAAAAATTGTATGAACATAAGTAAATTTAGATAAGTAGTGTAAAAGTAAAAAGAACACAGCAATTTGTAGCAGCAACAATAGTAAAATAACGGTTGTTCGGCTTAATATCATTCTTACTAAACGTTTCATTTAATTTGCCTCCTTTATAAATACCATATGGTTTTGATCAGAAAGATTATGATTATATAAGTAGTTGTCAATGTTCATCATGGTTAAATCTTGATTAGGATTTATTAATAGTGATTTTGTATATAAACCTCTTAAGCGTTTGACTTCCATACTGTGTATGCTTAATTGATTATTTTTTCTTTTATAAAAATCGATCGTTATGGTTTGTTTTAAGTCTTTAATGATTTGTCCATATTCATTTGAACATAAATTTATAATGGTTTCATCTTTAAATTTAGATTGAATATAATCTAATATTTTTGGTTTCCAAAAATCGTATAAGTTACCAATAGTTTTATCTTTTATTTCTAAACGATATTTAGAAATATCATCAAAAGCATTGAGTAAGCCATAAAGTCCTGAAATAATATATAAATGATTTTTAATGTTTGATTGATATAAAGGATATATAGATTCAATATTTAGATTCTTATATTGATATCCATCATATGAAAAAATAGCAGCACTTTGATGATTACCAAAATGTTGGTAGTCATCATAAATTTGTTGTGCAAGTTTTTCTGATACTTTCATTTTTTTAATAATAGTTCTTTGATTTAAAACTTTAAGCTTTTTATTTAATTCGTTAGATTCATTGATGAAATAAGGTATTTGATCAAATGAAATTGCTGATTCTTTAAATGTTTTAGCTGGAGAAATCATAATAATCATAAAATTATACCTCACTTTTGTATTTATAATTATAACAAAAAAATGAAAAAAATGTTAGAATAGATAGTGTTTAAAGGAGGAACTTATGGATAATCGCAAATTAACACTTTTAATGGATTTTTATGAACTTACGATGGCTAATGGCTATTTTAAGGATAACAAGCAAGATCAAATAGCAGTATTTGATGTATTTTTTAGAGATGTACCTGACAAAGGTGGCTATGCTATTTTTGCAGGACTCGAACAAGTTATTGATTATTTGACGCATTTAACTTTTTCTAAATCAGAACTTAATTATTTAAGATCTAAACATATATTTGAAGAAGGTTTCATTAAATATTTAGAGAATTTTATATTTACAAGTGATGTCTATGCAATGGTAGAAGGCACACCTATATTTCCACATGAACCCATATTAACAATTAAGGGGCCAATTATCGAATGTCAACTTGTTGAAACCATGATCTTATTAACGATTAATCATCAATCGCTTATTGCAACAAAAGCAGCAAGAATTGTAAGAGCAGCACAAGGCAGATCAGTATTAGAGTTTGGTGCTCGTCGTGCGCATGGTTATGATGCATCAATTTATGGCGCAAGAGCAGCATATATTGCTGGTGTGATGGGAACATCAAATACTTATGCAGATTATGTTTATAAAATTCCTGCACTTGGAACAATGGCTCATAGTTATGTGCAATCTTATGATTCAGAATTTGAAGCATTTAAATCATATGCAGTAACATATCCGGATGCAACTATTTTACTTGTAGATACATATAATACCTTAAAACAAGGGATTCCTAACGCAATTCGTATTCATAATGAAGTATTAGTGCCAATGGGGTACTATTTAAAAGGCATTCGTATTGATAGTGGTGACTTAACCTATTTAACTAAAAAAGCTCGTCAAATACTTGATGATGCTGGTTTAAAGGATACAAAGATTACTGTTTCTAATTCATTAGATGAATATTTAATTAAAGAATTAATCTCACAAGGTGCACAAATTGATAGTTTTGGTGTTGGTGAACGTTTAGTCACTGCACGATCTGAAGCTGTTTTTGGTGGTGTTTATAAACTATCAGCTATTGAAAAGGATGGTCAAATCATCCCTAAAATAAAGATTAGTGAAAATATCCAAAAAACAACGACACCAGGATTTAAACAAGTATATCGTTTCTATGATGAAAACGGTATGGCTGAAGCTGATGTGATTACACTTCATGATGAAACAATCGATGAAACTTTACCATATGAATTGTTTAATCCTAATTTTCCTTGGAAGAAAAAAATATGCACAAACTTTAAAGCAGTGCCATTATTAGTGCAAATTTTTAAAGATGGTAAACTAGTCTATAAAAAACCTTCATTAGAACAAATTAGAACACATTGTGAACATGAAGTTTCAAATCTTTGGCCAGAAGTTTTAAGATTAGAAAATCCACATGAATATTATGTCGATTTATCTTTAGATTTATGGACATTAAAACAAGAAATGATTAAAGCACATAGGAGTTAATGATGTTAAATATTGTATTATTTGAACCTGAAATACCACAAAACACGGGAAACATTATGAGAACATGTGTTGCTATTGGTGCGAGACTTCATTTAATTAAACCATTAGGTTTTAGACTTGATGAAAAACAATTAAAAAGAAGTGCCTTAGATTATTATCAATATATTGATTATAAAGTCTATGAAGATTATGAAGCATTTACAAAAGTCAATGTTGGTACATATTTCTTTTTAACCAGATATGGTAAAAAAACGTATTCTGAAATAAATTACCAAGAAGTTAAAGATGACATATATTTAATATTTGGGAAAGAATCAACAGGTGTTGATAAATTGATATTAGCAAGCCATATGGAATCATGCTATAGAATACCAACAACTGATAAAGTGAGATCAATTAACTTAAGCAACTGTGTTGCCTTAGTTAGTTATGAGGTATTAAGACAACTTGATTATCCTAACTTGTTTAAGTATGAACCAGAAACACTTAAAGGAAAGAATTTTCTTGATCAGTTTAAAGATGATGAGGTAGACATATGAAAGAAAATAAAAAACAAACAATAGGCGAAGAAATCGCCAATGCAATTAGCCATGGTGTCATGGCTATTTTTGGGATTGTTGCTATGATCTTGCTTATTATAAAATCAGAGAGCACCATTGAAGTAGTTGCCGCTATTCTATTTGGATTTGGAATGATTAATTTATATACGATGAGTACTTTATATCATGCTATATTTCATCCAGTAGCAAAATCCGTGTTTAGACGTTTTGATCATTTATCAATTTATATTTTAATTGGTGGAAGTTTTGCTCCGGCGCTATTATTACTTCCAGAATTACAAGAACCATTTATTGGTCAGTTGTCACTAGGGTTATTTTTATTTATTGTCCAATGGTTATTAATTATTGTTGGTGTTGTCTTTAAATCGATTTGGATTAAAAAATATATTGCACTTCACACATTCTTATATTTACTGATGGGATGGAGTGGTTTAATATTTATGAAACAATTGTTTGCTTTTGATGCAAATGCATTTTGGTTTATTTTATTTGG
>JBAYAP010000085.1:0-6069 GCA_041669715.1 Acholeplasmataceae bacterium | reverse complement strand
TACGTCATTCATTTGCTACCCATTTATTGGAAAATGGTATGGATTTAAGAACACTACAAACTTTGTTGGGACATGAAGATATTTCAACAACTCAAATATATACACATATTAGTCAAAAAAGAATTAAAGAAGTATATTTAAATGCACATCCACGTGCAATAAAGGAGGAAGAAAAGAATGATTTTTAAAAGAGTTTTTTTAATTGTCATGGATAGTTTAGGTATTGGAGAGGCACCAGATGCAGCACAATATAATGACGTTGGTGCAAACACAATTGGTCATATTGCTGAACGTATGGATTTACATTGTCCTAATTTAAAAGCATTAGGGTATGGTAATATTGCCCCAATTAAAAATATCGATCCTGTGAAAAAGCCAAAAGCATATTATACAAAAATGCAAGAAGCTTCATTAGGTAAAGATACTTTAACAGGACATTGGGAAATGATGGGTATGTATATTACTTCACCTTTTCAAACGTTTACAGATACTGGATTTCCTAAAGAACTTATTGATGAATTAGAAAAGAAAACAGGACGAAAAGTTGTTGGTAATATTTCTGCTTCAGGTACTGAGATTATTAAAGAGTATGGTGAACACCATATGAAAACAGGAGATCTAATTGTTTATACATCAGCAGATTCAGTTCTACAAATTGCAATGCATGAAGATATAATTCCAATTGATGAACAATATCGTATATGTGCCATTGCAAGAGAAATTATGATGAAGCCAGAATGGAAAGTGGGACGCGTTATTGCACGACCATTTATAGGTCCTGATAAAGACCATTTTACAAGAACATCAAATCGTCATGATTATGCATTAAAACCTTATGCAAAAACATCTTTAAATTTTTTAAGTGAAGCAGGTTATGATGTAATTGCATTAGGAAAAATCAATGATATTTTTGTTGGATATGGTATTACTGAATTTAGTAAAACTAAGTCAAATGATGATGGTATGAAACAATTAACTGAAGTTGCTAAAAAAGATTTTACGGGACTTTGTTTTTTAAACCTTGTTGATTTTGATGCCCTTTATGGACATCGAAGAAATCCAATTGGATATGGTAAAGCTATTGAAAAATTTGACAGTCAATTACCACTATTTTTTGATCAATTAAAAGAAGATGATTTAGTGTTGATTACAGCAGATCATGGTAATGATCCAATTCATCACGGTACTGATCATACAAGAGAATATGTACCTTTATTAGCATATTCAAAAAGATTTAAATATGGGAAAGAATTACCACTGTTAAAAACATTTGCAGATTTAGGTTATACGATAAATGATAATTTTCACACAAAGTATCCTAAAAATGGTACATCGTTTTTAAATCTATTGAAGTAAACACAATAAAACGCTTTCAAAAGCAAGACTTTTGAAACTCTGATTGTGGTGAGTATAATTGAATATGTAAAAGGCGTTTATTTATATAAATACATGTTTACAATATTTTATTTGATTACCATAAAAGGAGATGTCAAAAAGTGAAAGTCATCGTTATTGGTTGCACGCATGCAGGTACTGCTGCAATAAAAAATATGAAGAAACAAAATCCAAATATTGAAGTTACTGTATATGAAAAAAATGATAATGTATCATTTTTATCATGTGGGATTGCTTTATATGTTGGTGGTGTAATTAAGGATAAAACAGGATTGTTTTATTCATCACCAAAAGAACTAAATGCTATGGGAGTGAAAACGAACATGGAACATGAAGTTCTAAATATAGATTATGAAAATAAATTTGTTGAAGTTAAAAATCTAATAACAAATCAAGTGTCAAAAGATAGTTTTGATAAGCTTGTTATAGCAACTGGATCATGGCCAATCATTCCTAGAATTAAAGGTATTGATTCTGCTAATGTCTTATTATCAAAAAACTATAATCAAGCAAATGAAATTATTGAACAAACTAAAAACGTTAAAAAAATTGCAGTTGTTGGTGCTGGATACATTGGCGTTGAACTTGCCGAAGCATTTGAAAAAAACGGAAAAGAAGTTATTTTAATTGATGCAGAAAATCGTATTATGCCTAAATACTTAGATGAAGAATTTACGATAATTGCTGAACAAGCATTTACTGATCATCATGTCCAATTAGCATTAAACCAAAAAGTTGAAAGCTTTGTTGTTAACAATGGATTGGTCACTGCAATTAAAACTGATAAAAATACATTTGATGTTGATACGGTAATTATGTGTATTGGCTTTAGACCAAATTCAAATTTATATCTTAATAAACTTGGTACAACACCTAATGGTGCACTCGTTGTAAATGAGTATATGCAAACATCAAATCCTGATGTATTTGCTTGTGGTGATTGTGTTAATTCTTATTACAATCCATCACATGAAATCAAGTATATTCCACTTGCTACAAATGCAGTTAGAATGGGTACTTTAGTAGGATTAAATATTGAAAATCAACATGTTAAATATATGGGAACTCAAGGCACTTCAGGTATTAAAATATATGATTGGAATATATCATCTACAGGTATCACTGAAGGTGTTGCAAAACAGATGAATATTGATTATCAAAGTGTCACAATTAAAGATCATAATAGACCAGAATTTATGCCAACATATGAAGATGTTATACTTAAGATTGTATTTGATAAATCAACAAGAAAAGTCATTGGCGGACAAATTATATCCAAAGCAGACATGACAGAAAAAATGAATACATTATCTGTAGTTATTCAAAATGAAATGACTATTGAACAACTCGCTTTCCAAGATTTTTTCTTTCAACCAAATTATAGTAAAACTTGGAATTTATTAAATCTTGCAGGCTTAGAAGGTATTGCATTAAAATAAATAATTAGCATAAAAATAAAACGTATCTTATTTATTAAGATACGTTTTTTATTTGTAAAAACATTTTTTTATATAATGATTTAATTTAAGAAGACTCCACGACAATATAAGAATTAATGGTATGAATACTAGACATGTTAATTGAAGTATAGAAATAAATCCATGATTATAATTTGCCGGATTTAAGAAGGGGTAAACATAATTTAGATAATCATTTTCACCAAAGAAACTTATCATAAATGCTTCAATAAATGGATGATAAATCAAGTATACAAATAGCATATAAATAATCGGATATATAAGTGAAATATAGATATGTTTTATTGATAGATTTATATCTAAAAAAATAAAATAATATAAGACATAAATTATAGGAATAATTGAATGTAAAAGTATTTGAACAAACATTAAATGATCAAATAAAGGTAGAAGAAAAATATTGAATACAATGCTGGTTATGATGATATTAATCAGTGTCACAAAAGATAAGTATTGAATCCATTTATAATTAAGATTAGTCAGTATAAGTATTGCAACAAGAAAGATTAAAATATTGGATTGATTTGTAAAATAGATGAGAAGAGCAAATATTGAAAGCCAAAAATTATGAGTTTCAAGAGCGCGTTGTGATTGTAAAAAAAATCCAAGTACCTCTAATACAATAAGGATAATTGAAAAAATAACGATATAGATTTTTCGATTTTTAATTTTAAACAATTGTGTCACCTGCTTTTTAAAAAAATGATTCTAAAATATTTACTTGATTTGTTAAGCCTAAAGCAAGCATCAATTGAATTCTAGCTTTTTGTCCATTTATACTTTTAGTAAAAATAACACCAAGTTCATGAAGATGATGTCCTCCACCTTCATATCCATAAGTATCAAGTACACGACCAATTGGACAACGAGATGTGAGTAACACAGGTATATGATTTGAAATTGCTCTTTGAATACCAGGTACCATTTGAGGAGGAACATTGCCTCTTCCTAAAGCTTCAATAACAAAACCTTTAGCACCATTGTCAATTAGTAAGTTTAGCAAATCTGAACTCATGCCAGCAGCAACTTTAATAAGGTAAACTTTAGTTTCAATATATTCAGGACGAAGTGCTGCAATTCGTGCAGAAGGATTTCTAGTAAAAATAACGTTGTCTTGCTCAACAATACCAATAGGTCCAAACTCCAAAGATTTAAAAGTATCTAGAGCTAGTGTATGAGTTTTTGTTACTTCACGTGCTGTATTGATTTCATCGTTTAAACAAATTAAGACACCTTTACCAATAGCATCAGGATTAGTTGCTACAAGAATTGAAGATACTAAATTACTTAAGCCATCAAATCCTAAGTCTGAATAGCTGCGCATCGATCCGGTGAATACAACCGGTTTTTTATGTAATAAGTATAAATCCAAAAAGTATGAAGTTTCTTCAAGAGTGTCGGTACCATGGGTAATGACAACACCATCTATTTTTGGATCATCTAAAAACGATTGTGTAATTTTAGCTAATTCAAGCATATCATCTGGAGTTATAGAAGGCGATGGCTTTAAGGAGTATTCATAAGTTTGAATATCGATTTGCGAGAGCTCGCTACGTATATCATCAATAAGATCTTTACGGTTATCTACTATATTTGATTGTTTTTTTTGTGGATTTTTTTTCATTGAAATCGTTCCACCTGTAAATATAATTTGTACAGTTTTATTCATTTTTATCACCCTATTTATTGTATCACGAAAAATCGATAAATATATTGCTATAAAAACATGAAAATTCATCCATTATAGCAAAAGTAGAAACAGTAAGTCGAAATTATTGGTCATTCATGTAATCAACATTCCCACATGAAAACTATTGACCGCACAGGTAAGGTATCAATTAATGGTTTACATAATATATATTATACGAACAAATATAGAATAATAATATATGGCATATAAGACTTTAATATGCTAAGGAACAAATAATTAATATGATTATATACATAATTTCTCCTTCTATCATGCTTAAATATGTTCAATAATATATGTATGAGTATAATAAATAGTACAAAGAGTAGTTTAAGGGGTCGTTTTTATAGTGCAGTCATATATTTATATGTCTCACTTGCTTATATTGTCTGTGAGCGTATTTTAGTACATTGTAGCGTGTTTTTACATGGTTAATTCAACAATAATTATTAGTATTACTTTGTTACTTCTTCTTCTAAATTAAGCATATGTGTTTCTTTTTATGTATTCATATGACAACTATATATTACTTATATATTCTATTGTTTTAAGATTGCATCTGACATTATATCTTATCTCATATTGATCATCTCAATTGCTTATAACGCATCCTATAGATGATTACCATCTAGCTCGAAAGTGATTTAGATCATAATGCTTATGCGTTTTTAAATCTTATAAATATTTGATGAGTCTTTACTTTAGGAATGCAGCAATCTCGATTATGTCATTTTGGATCATATTTTTTATTAGGTATATTTTATATATCGATATTTTTTTAAACGAAAAATTAAAGAAAATTTTTAACCATAAGTTATTACAAAAAAATTTGTGTTATATTTTTTTATGAAAAATTTCGTTTTATTTTTAATTTATAAGGCAGGATCTAACTAATAACTTTAGGTTATATTTTGTTAAGGATAATTTTTATTAGATAATTAAACATGAAAAAATTTGTGTTTAAACATTTAACTATTTTTGTTTTATAGTAAGTTGCTTGAGAGGGATACCTTTTTACAAAAAATCATTTTCAGTAGTAAAATCAATTTTTTAGGCTAATTATAATTTTTATAATAAAATTAAAAATAGGCAAAAGTTTAGTAATAGTAAACTTACATTTTTTACGATATTTTTTATTTGCATCTAGAAGACTCGTATTTATATAATGAAAATACTTAATTATAAGTATTAAAAAAGAAACCTATAAATTTAACGATAAATATTAAAAGAATGAATATAGCTTCATACAAGATCATATATAAATACTAATATCTTATTTTAATTAAGTATATCAATTTATCATTGATTCCTGTTGACAATGATATATAGATAAAATAAGATGATTGTTTTTCTAATGATTTTCTAATATTTTCTCAAAAATCTGATCTTACTAAAAGTTTAGTAAACATCTGTGTTTTATAGATTCTATATGCTATAAGCTGCATGAAATATGGGTTTTCACAGGTTTTAAATAATGCATAATAATATTAAATAACAAATAACAAT
>JBAYAP010000084.1:0-6103 GCA_041669715.1 Acholeplasmataceae bacterium | reverse complement strand
CTTTCATCTTGAATGATGTAAGTCAAATATTGCGTTCCTATTTTTGAAGTATCAATATATGATGAATCATAATATATCTCAACGTCTGATTCATCTTTTATTTGAATACCTGATAAATAATCAATATTTTGATACTGCATGACAATTAAGTCAGACATTTCAACATATGGCCTATCTAAATCATCAATGATAATTATAAGAATTTCTTCATCATAGTTCAATGAAGTATCATATATCTGAAATATCACTTCATACGCGCCTATTTGATTATCATTAATTTGTTCAAATATAAGTATTTCAGATATTTCTAAATCATCATAATTATCACTAACACTTATAACATAGTCTAATAAATTTAATGGACTTTCATTTATAGCTTTTGTCACTTGATATGTCTTAATCACAATACTTGGAGCAACTACATCAACTACAAAAACATCAGCACTATATGTTTTTATATTAGTTGATAAATCTGTAGCATATACTAAAAGTTCATATTGCCCAATTTTTTCATAAATAATTTGTGTGTCATCAAATGAAAAACTTATATTTTCTTGTGCATCATAATTATCAGTAAATCCAAAGTATGAATCATAATCAATGGCTTCAAATTGTGTAATTAATATATCATTAACTTGAATAATAATAGGCGCAACTTCATCAACAACTATAATATAATCATAATAATAAGTTTTATTTTTTGATTGATCAGTAACTGTAAGTATTAATTGATACTGATTCACTTGATCCATTTTTAAATCCGTATCTAAATCAATATCAAGATTTTCATATTGATCATAATTATCAGATATTAAAAAATATTCTATTAAAAATGGTTCTTTCTCATAAACATCAAATTTTAATGGCTCTAATAAAGTCACTGTAGGACTTTTTTCATCAACTACTTTAACACTTACCATTTTTTCTATTTGATTACTAGACTGATCTATTGCTAAAAAATATATAGAATAACTGCCAACAGTATCAATATCTATATCATTTGTTATAGATAATGTAATTTGTTCAAATGCATCATAATTATCAGTTAACGATAATATATAATTATCTAAATGGTCTAATATATCTATATCATAGACCGCAATATTTTTATTTAATTTTAATATAAGTTCAGGTGGTTCATCATCAATAATCGTTAATTGATAAGTATTTTGAACCATTTGTCCTGATTGATCACAAACTTTTAAATCAAAATCATATGTACCTAATTGATTATAATTAACTAAATGATCATCAATTTCAATTATTGGCTGTACATCATAATTATCTGTAATTTGAAAATAATAAGCTGTCTCAATATTTGTTATTCCATATGACATAATTAAATCTTTTTTTAAAAGAATTACCGGTTTAATTCGATCAATAATTTCAATATATCTTATTTCAATAGTTTGGTTTAATGATTGGTCTGTTAAATAATAATATATTGGATAACTTCCAATATGATCCACATCTACAAAGCCAGCATCAACAAAAAAATCTAGATTTTCTTCTAAATCATAATTATCATTATATATAAGATTTAAATAAAAATCTGGTAGACTTGTCCCTACATCGTTTTGATATGTTGGAATGTACTCAAAAACAGGGGCTATGTCATCAATCACATTAAAATGTATCGTCATCGTTTCTTTAATGTCATAATCAATAAAATAAACTTCATAATCAATAGCATATGATTTAACATAACTTGTTATAACTGTAGAGATAAATGTTTTGTTTACGCCATTATAACGATATGTTACTTCAGTATCAATTAATTCTCCATCTATATATAAACTTGCCGTTGGTATTTCAACATATTCATAGATACTATCATAAAGCTTAACATCCACTTCTGTTTGTTGCCAAACAACCTGATAACTTCCAATAACCGCTAATAAAGATAATAAAAAAGACATATGTTCACCTCTATTTCATAATAGAAATACCTATGTCTTTTTTCTTTTATAATTCTAATTTTTCTTCTTTTTCCTTAAAAAATTGATTTTTATATAAAGCAAAATATTTTCCTTGTTGCTTAATCAATTCATCATGTGATCCCATTTCAACTATTTTTCCCATTTCAAGCATCACGATAATATCTGCACTAACAATTGTCGATAATCTATGAGCTACAATAAAACTTGTTCTTTTTTCTAGTAATCTATCTGTTGCTTGTTGAATGACTTGTTCTGTTTCAGAATCAATTGATGAAGTTGCTTCATCTAATATTAAAATTCTAGGATTAGCCAATATTGCACGCGCAAATGAAATTAATTGTTTTTGACCAACTGATAACAAATTTCCACCTTCACCAACAAATGTTTCATAACCATTTTCAAGATTAACAACAAATTTATCAATACCAACACTTTTTGCTGCATTAATAACTTCTTCATCGGTTGCATCAATACGGCCATAACGAATATTTTCTAATATTGAAGTACTAAATAATTGCGGTGACTGAAGCACATACCCTAATCTTTTATGTAACCAGTGAATACTTCTTTCACGATAATCAATACCATCAATAAGAATTTGTCCACTTTGCGGTTCATAAAATCTAGATAACAGATTAACAAATGAAGTTTTACCTGATCCCGTATGACCAACTAAAGCAACTGATTTACCCGCATCAACTTTAAAATTAAATTGATTAAAAATCAATTCATTATCATTATAATAAAAAGTAACATCCTTAAACTCAACAGTTCCTTCTAACTGTTCCCAAGAATCAATATGATCATCAAAAATAGTCCCATACTTTTCAATAACATCTTGTCTATCGACGATTTGCGGTTCTGTTTCAATTAAACCAATAATACGTTCAGCAGACGCCTGTGCATTTTGAAAATCAGATAATATTCTTGAAATTGCCATAATTGGTTCAAAGAAATTAACTGTATAGGAAATAAACATTTGAAGGGTACCTAAAGTGATTAATGCACCTAATACGTAATAACTACCTCTAAACATTGTAGAAGCAACTGCAAAATATGCAATAATCAAAATAATTGATGAAAAGAATGCTGTTGTGATTTGTGCTTTAACGCTTGATTTTCTTAACTTATAAGCAGTATTTTTAAATTCATAATAATTATCGTTTTCAATAGTTAATGATTTTGTTGTTTTAGCTCCTTGAAATCCTTCGTTATATTGTGCTGTTAATTGTGAATTGTGCTTTTTTGCTTCACGATATTGTTTAAGAATAAGTTTTTGAAAAATATAAGCAATCAAAAACATAAATGGCAAGAAAGCTGCAACAACAAGCGCTAATTTAATATAGGTCACAAATAAAACAACCATAATAAATAACATAGATAATCCAGCCCACACAAAGTCTACAAGACCCCATGAAATAATTTGTGACAATTTTCTAGCATCTGATGTCATTCTCGCCATAATCCAGCCATGAGGCGTTTTGTCAAAATAACTATAAGATAATGTTTGAAGTTTTTCAAATGCTTGTCTTCTTAATTCATAACTTGTTTCTGCTTCAATAATACCAGCTTGTTTAATAAAACCCCACACTGATAAACCAAATCCTATTGCTAACAATAGATTTGCAGCAACAAAATAAGGCCATGTTGAAAAATCTGCAGCAACAAAGAAATGATCAATCGCATATCGGTTCAATAATGGAATTGCTGTATCGAGTATTGCAAGTAAACTTGAAAATACTATTAATAATATAATTCTTTTTTTAGATTTAAATATAATTTTTAATATCTTTTTCCATGTTTGAAAATTTACTTTGGTTTGGATATCTTGATCATCTTCATTATGCATTAGAATCACCTACCTTCACCATTTCTTCAAACTCTTCTTCTAATTTGCCTTGAATGTTCCATAAAGTTTGATATAATCCTGGTTTATTTTTAAGTGTTTGATGTGTACCTATGTTTTCAACTTTTCCTTCGTTAATTACAATGATTTTATCAGCTTCCTTAGCTGTTGTAATACGATGTGTAATAATAATAGTTGTATGTTGATAATTTTTTTCTAACAATGCTTGTCTAATCATTAAATCTGTTTGAGTATCAACAGCACTTAACGCATCATCAAAAATTAAAATAGGATGATCTTGAACAAGAATCCTTGCAATTGCAACTCTTTGTTTTTGTCCACCAGAAAGCGTAGTTCCTTTTTCTCCAACAAGTGTTTGATAGCCTTGCTTAAATGTATCTATATCTTTTTGTAATGCAGCAGCAGTTGCTGCTTCAATAACTTTTTCACCATTTAATTTTTATTTGTAATAGCAATGTTTTCAAAAACTGTTTTTGAATATAAGAAAGGTTCTTGTAAAACAACACCCATTTGTGAACGTATACTTTGCTTTTTAAGTTCTTTTAACGAAATACCATCAATAAATATATCACCAGAGGTATAAGCATACATACGCATTAATAAATGAATGATTGTTGATTTCCCTGAACCAGTTCTACCAATAATCGCTACAGTTTCTCCTGCATTAATTTTAAAATTGACATCTTCTAATAGATTTTTATTGCTATCTTCAAATTTAAAAGATACATTTTTAAATTCAATATCGCCTTTAATATTTATTTCTTTTGTGCCATCATCATCAAATTCACTACTCTTATTCATAATCTCGTGTATACGGTCTGATGAAACTAATGCTTTGCCATAATCGTTAATCAATCGACCAAGTCCACGAACTGGCCAAATAAGCATCCCAACTAAAGCTAATGATGCAATCACTGAAGCAGCATCCATAGAACCATTTTTAACAGCAAAAATACCAATTGCAATAATGATAAGATATTGCGATATACTTAAAAAATCCATAGAGCCCCAATAAACGGCCCCTATTTTATTTGCTTTAATAAGTGCATCTGCATATGCTCTGTTTTTATTTTCCATTTTTTTAATTTCAAACGGTTCATTTGCAAATGCTCTAACTACTTTTAATGACAATAAATTTTCTTGTACAACGGTAATCATATTTGATTCTAATTCTTCGATGTTTAAGAATAATTTATCAATCTTTTTAAAATATATAATGGAAGATGTTCCCACTAAAGGCACAATTGATAAAGAAACCCAAACCATAGTTGGATTTATAAGAATTAATTGATATGCACCAAAAAATAACGTTGCTATTAAATATATAAAATCTAACATACGTGTTGTTAAAAAACTAGTCACTGTATCTATATCTGTTGTAACTCTTTGAATAAGGTCCCCAGTATCAACATTATTATGGAATTTATAATCTAAACTTTGAATATGGGCATACATTTTTTTACGATGACTTTCCGCCATAGTTTCTGTTAAATAGCCTTTAATCCACATTTCAAAAAATCGCAAAGTAAAGCGAAATACTTGTAATAACACTAACCCAATTGCAATCCTTAAAATAATATTTAATGTATCTGAACCCTTATCAAAAAATGTAATAACAAAAGCGGGAAGGTATACTTCACTTACCGATGCAGTTCCTATGATAACTCGTGAATCTTTAACGAGTGTTTGAATTAAATATTGTGTAAATAGCGGAACATTAGAATAAGTGTATTGATGAATAATTACAAAAATTACCGCAACAAAAAACAATACCCAAAATCCTTTCGCTAATTTAAATAAATTAATCATTCTCATCAAATGCATCCTCCTGCCAAAGAATAGTATATAAGAAGAACAATCTTTAGTCAACTATTAAAGGCCATACAAAATAAATTTGTATGGCCATAATTTATAATTGAGCTAATTCTTTTATTCTCGGTAAATATTTATTAATAATTTCTGTCGCTTCTTTGTAATAATGTTGTGTTTTAAATGTTCTAAATCCATCCATCATAAAATAATATAATAAATCAACTTCATCAGTTAAATGTTTAAATCCCATTATTTCATTTCTGTAATATTGAATCAGTTCTTCTTTAGATCCTATATATTTATATTTAAAATGTCTAACCAATAACCAGGTAGATCGATCATTAATCTTATCAACATCAATATTTTTAATAAGCTTTATAATATTTGAATATTCTTTTATATTCTCTAAAGCAAATAAATGCATTTTTAAATATTCTTCGTTATAAAGTTTTGTCTTTGTTTTTTCTATAATTTTTGCATATTG
>JBAYAP010000083.1:0-6133 GCA_041669715.1 Acholeplasmataceae bacterium | reverse complement strand
ATTTTCTGCTAATGTTTTTGCATATTCAATTGCATCTGCTTGTGTATTGAAATATTTAATCGTTTTTGTAGAGCCAGCTTTTCTTACACGCCATTCTTTATAGTGTGCAGTATTTTCTTTTTTATTTTGAGACACATGATATTTTACAACTGTATCTTCATCTTCTACATTCTTTTCTTCTTCAACTTTTAACGTTTTCTTTTCTTCAACTACTGCTTTTTTTGCAACTGGAGTTTCTTCTTCAACAGGCACAACCTTTTCTTCAACGGGCATAACCTTTTCTTCAACAACTTTGTTTTCTAAATTTTGTGCTTGTTCAGCCTCTTTCATTTTTTGAGCCGCTTCTTTACGCGCTTTTCTTTTTTTAAAGAAACACATTTTTTTCACTCCTTTACTCTTTATTTAACTTTATTATAATATGTGATACTTGAAATTACAAGCAATCGAACTTACAACTTCACATGAAATAAAAAACACCCAAATAATGGGTGTTTCCTCGTTAATATTATAAAATTATTCTTGTTTTTCGGGTTTTACTTCTTTTTCTTTTTCTTCAACAACCTTAATCTTTTCTTCGGTTTTTGTACTATCACTGCCTAAAAATTTAGGTAAATCCATACCTGCCATACTAAATAATTCATTCATTGGGGGAATAGATTTCATTAAATTTTGAGCAAAATTAGCCGTAGATGATGATCCATCTTTAGAGCCTGAGTCCCAAACAGTAATCTTATCAAATTTAAGATTTTGAATTGCTTTAACTTGAATTTCTACAAGTTTTTCTAATTTATCAGCAATTAACAACTTAACTGCTTTATCAGCATCGTTACCTGCAGCAACTACTAATTTATTAAAACCTTCTGCTTGTTTAGACAAGATTTCAAGACTACCACGTGCTTCTGCATCAAGTTTTGCAAAAATTGCATCTGCTTGACCTTTAGCTTCTCGACGAAGAACTTCTGCCACAGCTTCAGCTTGAATCACACGTTTTTGTTTATCAATTTCTGATTGAACAATAACATCTGCTTCTAAAGTTGCTTTTTCACGACTTGCACGTGCTAATTCGGCATTTTGTTCAGCAATATAAGCTTCTTCTTTAGCTTTTGCTTCTGCTGTTTTTTCTGCAGCTGTTGCTCTTCTTAAAGATTCAGCTTCAACTTCTCTACGTGATGCATTAGTTTTAGAAATATCTGCTAATGATTGGTTTTCACCTTCAACTGCAGTTGCGTTTGCAGATGCAACTTGAACTCTTTGGTCTCTATGAGCATTTGCTTCACCAATTGCACCATCACGATTCTTTTCAGCAACACTACGTTTTGCATCATTAATTGCTTTAGCAGCGGCTTCTTTACCTAATGCTTCAATATAGCCTGATTCATCATTAATATCTGTTACGTTAACGTTGATTAATCTTAAACCAATTTTCTTTAATTCACTTTCAACATTACCACTAACAGCTTCTAAGAATTTATCTCTATCAGTATTAATTTCTTCAATATCCATTGTAGCGACTACTAATCTCAATTGTCCAAAAATAATATCTTTAGCTAATTCTTGAGTTTCACTTAATCTTAAACTACCAATACGTTCAGCAGCATTTTGCATTACACCTTGTTCTGTCGAAATTGCAACTGTAAATCTTGAAGGTACATCAATACGAATATTTTGTCTTGATAATGCATTGACTAAATCTACTTGAATTGACATTGGTGTCAAATCTAAAAACTGATATGCTTGAATGAATGGCCAAATAAACTTAACACCACCATGAACACAGTTAGCTGATCTATTGACTCCATCTTTTGATCTAACACTACCATAAATAACTAAAATTTTATCTGCTGGACATTTTTTTACACGTGATACAATCAGTATTAAAAGCATAAATGCTATAACTAACACTGTAACTATAATCCCAATAATTGCCCCTGGATCTACTGCTAATATTTTTAACATTGACCTACTCCTTTATATTTTTTTCACGATAAGCACATGCTCATCGGTAATACCAATAACAGAAACTTCTTTATTTACCAATATATCTTCATGTTCTTCAGTCATTGCTTCAACTTCAACATAACGATCATCTAATACTAAATTAATTTTACCTTTACCACTTTTATCTTTAGGTATTCTCAAATAGACGCTTGCCGTTTTTCCAATTGCTTTTTGATAATCAATATTACCTGAAGACTCTAATTTCATTGCTTGCTTTAATGCATATGCTAATAGATAAGCAGCAATAAAACCAGCAATAGCACCAATTAAAGTTGCAATAATTGGATGTACTAAATCAACAAACAAAAATGTAACCCATGAACCCATACTTAAAAATGCTAAACTACCTCGAATAGTAAATATTTTCAATCCACCAATCGATGATAATGGTTCATCATTGATATAATCAACAGTGACATCATCAAGCGGTACATCAAAGTTCATATCATCAACGCCACCATCAAATCCATCAAATTGTGATTGATCAAAACCAATAAGCATCAATATTATAAAAATAACCATAACTGCTGTTGCAGAGACTGCAACAATGAATAATATTTGTTGATAATCTGTTAAACTATCCCACCACATAAAACGACCTCCCGTTTTGTTAATATATACTCATATTACTTTAATATTATCATATAACTGATTTTAATTATGCATGAATTTTAAACCAATTTGTAATATCATTTAATCGTTTAATTCTAGCAAGGGGTTTTCCACTTCTAGATAATTCATGAGTTTCACCCTTAAACCATACCAATTTAGTATCAATTTCTTTATATTTTAATAAACTATAAAATTGCATTGCTTGTTCAATAGGACATCTATAATCTTTATCTGAATGAATAAATAACAATGGTGTCTCAACTTTATCTGCATATTTTAATGGCGATTGTTGCCACATAAGCTCTAAATTTTCAATAGGTGATGCTGATGTTTGATCTTTAGCAAAATAAAATCCAATATCTGATGTTCCAAAAAATGATATCCAATTAGAAATGCTTCTTTGTGTGGCCGCTGCTTTAAATCGATTGGTGTGTCCAACAATCCAATTAGTCATAAAGCCACCATAAGAACCACCTGTGACATATAAGTTTTGTTCATCAATTTGTGGATTTCGCTTTATCATATAATCAGTAAAATCCATAATATCATCATAATCTATTGTGCCATATTTACCACGGATATCAGCAAACTCATTACCTTTACCATCAGATCCTCTAGGATTACAATAAATAACGATATATCCTTGATTTGCCCAATATTGCATTTCATGATAATAAATAGAACCATAAACAGTTTTAGGCCCACCATGAATATCTAAAACCATTGGGTATTTTTTATCTTTATCAAAATTCATAGGATATAAAACATATCCTGTAATTTCATGTGTTTGCTTTCTTAATGTATATTTTTTTGGTCTTGTTACATAATAATCTTTAAGTGCACGATAATTAAGTCTCGTTAATTGTTGATCTCTTCCAAAATTAAACGCATAAATTTCTTGAAGTCTTTGTTTTAATTGAGCTACAAAATATATTTTGTCTTCAACAATAGTTAAACCATCTACTGAGCCGTTTGTTACAAATATTGTTTCAAAAGTGGCATCATCATGTAAGGCAATTATTTCACAATGATCATCATTTGTAGTAATAAATAAAATTCTATCAGGTTCACTAATAATTTGTGATTGAGATCCCAATTTAACATCTGATCCCATACTGTTACCAATTGTTAATCCATAGTGTGCAAATAAGTTTAATTCTTTGTTTTCAATAACATAAAAATCATTATTTTGATTAAGTCCAAATTTTTGATGATCATTTGCAATACAAATAAGTTTATCATTTAAGAATTCAATAAATGAAATACTATAAACTTTACCATCATATAAAATTTCAGTTTTATCGTTTTCAATATCATAACGATAAACATTTGAATACATAACTGCCATCTTAGAAACTGGTTTAGCAATATAATAAATGTATTTTTCACATTTAGAAACTAAAATTTGATCAACATTAAGATTTGGTTTTGACACAAGTTTCATGTCCAAAGACACTGTGTTATATATGTATATTTTAGATGCTTTATTTTGGATAAAACCCTGACCATTAAAATAAAACGGAATTTGATCAATATCTTCATATAATTCACTAATTTTTCGATCTTTTAAATATTGCTTGCGATCACTATCAGAAATATTTAATAATGCTTCATCATTATCATTAATTGAAGTTTGTATAATTAATTTATCTTTAATAGCTTTAACAATACTTAAAGGAAAAGGAAACTCAAAAGCCTTGGATACTTTATTTGTTTCGAAGTTATAACGATAATATATCGTATAAAACTCTTTTCTTAATTTTTCTTCTGATGCATTTTTAGCATATGGAAAAAGTATGGTTTCATCACTTTCCCAAATAAATTGTCCATTATCTTTTAAATGGATTAATTTTGCCATTTTATAATTTTCGATACGATAAAGATCATAAACATATCGATTCTTTTCTAAATCTGTTTTTCCAACAAGAAATGCTACCTTTGATTTAGACGGATTTGCTTTCATTTGTAAAATAAATTTAAACTTGGTGAACAGATCTGCCTCTATTCTTTCCATGTTCATCACCCCTTCATATTGTATTCATTATATTATAATGAATGCTTTAAGTCCATAAAAAACGGATGTTTCACATAGAGTCATCCGTTTTATTTTTTTTAAACTACAAAATTACCATTTTCAAAAACTTTAACTTTACTGCCATCATATCTAACACCGATAATTTCCATGTCTTTATTACCAAACATAAAATCAACGTGATTCATAGAATTGTTATAACCTTTTTTCTCAAGTTCAGGAATTGTAGCTTCGATACCACCTTTGATATTCATTGGATACGCTCTACCTAATGCCATATGGCAAGATGCATTTTCATCAAAAAGTGTATTTAAAAATAATATATTTGTATTTGATATTGGTGAATCATGACTAATTAATGCAATTTCACCAATATAACGACTACCTTCATCAGTATCTAATAAACTTTTTAAGGTTGCTTCTTCTTTATCTGCACCAAAATCAACAACTTTACCATCTTTAAATTCTAACCAAAAACCATCAATTAACTTACCTTGATAATTTAAAGGTTTAGTTGCAAAAACTTTACCTTGAGTTCCAAATTTATATGGCATCGTAAAAGATTCTTCTGTTGGTATATTTGGATTAAAATATGTGCCATTACCGGCATGTTCACCACCACCAGCCCAAATATGGTCTTTAACTAATTCAACAATTAAATCTGTACCCAAACTATTTTTAAAGTGTAGGTGTTTAAAATTATAATTGTTTAAAATTTTATTATGTGCTAATAACATTTCATTATGTTTTTTCCATTCAGCAATTGGATCTGAATTTTCATAAACACGACTTGCATCAAAAATTGCTTCCCATAATTTTTCAACAGCATCTTCTTCACTCAAATGAGGAAATACTTGTTTTGCCCATATTGGATTTGGTGCTGCAATAATTGTCCATTGTGATTTATTTCCCATCATATGTTCACGCCAAAAATGAATAGCTTTACTACTTGCAATCATTAATTTTTGTGCTTTGCTAGGATCAACATCTTTTTGTAATCCAGGAATTGGTGATGACACAGAAATAAAGCATGCATTTTGATCGACATAATAATGATATTTATCAATCGTAAATGGTAAAATTTCGGTAATTGTATCATCAGAGGCATATAATAAAAAATCTCTGGAAACAAATTCGTCTCCCCATTCCATAAATACTTGTTTTGCACCTGCTAAATAAGCTTGTTTAGCCACTTCTCTTGCAATTTCAACAGTATCTGTCGATGTTCTAACAACAACAATTTGTCCTTTGTTAACATTAACACCAACTTTAACTGCTAATTCTGCTAATTTTGTTATTAATACTTGATTAGGCATTAAATATCCTTCTTTCTATTTATACTTACATCTATTTTATCATAGTTTTATGTATAAAAAATTAGATAAGTTTTGTCAAGTATAATTATAACTTAATTTTTATCAACACGAAAAAACCAGAACTTGCTGGTTTTTTTATTTAGATGTATAATGAGGTTGTAATTAGATTAGAAAT
>JBAYAP010000082.1:0-6136 GCA_041669715.1 Acholeplasmataceae bacterium | reverse complement strand
ATGTTAAATAAGTCATAAGTCACTCCTTTTTGTTATTTCTATTTTATCATGTTACGCGATATTTAAAAACTAAGACGAAAAAGATTATTTTTATACCATAAAAGGGCATTTTTAAAGTCATTATGAAAATAAATATTTTTTTTGAAAATTGCTCTAAAAAAACTCACAAATAAAAATTAACTTTTTATGTCGTTTTTTCTTCAAAAAAGTCATCATTTTTTCATATATTTTTTTATCAAAATAATGCCTTTGTTAAGCGGTTATTAGCAATTTTCTACCTACAGGAAATATTGATGACAAATTTTTATAAATAAAATTGAAAAAAAGTATTGTATTATTTGAAAAATACTATATAATATTAACTCGTAAATTAAAAATATTTTAAGGAGTCAAACATTGGAAAAAAAACCTTTAATCGAACTAATTAACATTAGTAAAATCTACGACGATGAAGCTGTTGTCAATAACATGAATTTAACCATTTACCAAAACGAATTTGTGACCTTATTAGGTCCATCTGGTTGCGGAAAAACAACAACACTTCGTATGATTGGTGGATTTATTAACCCAGACGAAGGTTTAATGATTATTGATGGGAAAGATTTTAGTGACATGCCACCTTACGCAAGACCTATCAATACAGTTTTTCAAAAATATGCATTATTTCCACATTTAAATGTCATTGATAATGTAGCTTTTGGATTACATCATAGACCACAATCTTATTTAACACATTTTTATGAAAAACAATTAAAAGACTTAAATTTATCTAAAAATGCATTAAAAAAAGAAATTGAGCGTTTAATCTACGAAGATGCTAATGCTATGCTTAAACTCGTAAAATTAGAAGGCTATAACTCAAGACAAATAGAACAACTATCAGGCGGCCAACAACAAAGAGTTGCCTTAGCGCGTGCATTAATTAATCGTCCTAAAATTCTTCTACTTGATGAACCACTTGCTGCCCTTGACTTAAAGCTTAGACAAAATATGCAATACGAATTAAAAGAAATGCAAAATAAATTAGGTATTACTTTTATATTTGTTACCCATGATCAAGAAGAAGCAATGACAATGAGTGATCGTATTGTCGTTATGAGAAATGGTATCATTGAACAACTTGGAACTCCTAAATCTATATATAATGAACCTAAGAATAGATACGTTGCTAATTTTATTGGTGAAACAAATATTTTTACCGGTAAAATTACTAGTGATCATGAAGTTGAATTTTTAAATTCTAAATTCAAATATATCGGTTATGATCAATTTAAAATTGGTGATCAAGTCGATGTTGTCATTCGTCCTGAAGATTGGGATGTTGTTTCATCTGATAAAGCAGTTATATCAGGCGACGTTACATTCTCATTGTTTAAAGGGGTACATAATGAATTAGTTATTCGTATTTTAGATCAAGATGTTTTAGTTAATGATTATGAATACTATCAAGTAGGTACTACATTAGGCTTAAAAGTGGATCCTTATGAAATCCACTTAATGTCGGTAGCGAACAATGATTAAACAGTATCGAAGATTAGCAATACCTTATATTGTATGGTTATCTTTACTCGTGTTCATTCCAACAATTGCCCTAGTAATTCTTGGATTCACAAATCTTACATCAAGTATTGTATTTTCTAATATTCAGTTTACTTTTTCCAATTTTACGATTTTTAGTGAAATATCGATTCTAACAGGTTTTAAAAATTCACTTATTTATGCTTCTTTAACAACAATCATTAGTTTTGTTACAGGTTATTTATTAGCATATATTATATATAAATCAAAATTTAAAAATAAATTCATGATTATGACATTAATGATTTTACCAATGTGGTCAAATTTAATTTTACGAATTGACGGTTTAGCAAATATTATGAGTAATAATAATATTTTAGTTGATCTCATTGGCTTTTCACCTTTAAGAAATCTTATTGGTACACCAGTAGGTATATTGATTGGAATGGTATTTACTTATGTACCATTTATGATATTACCCATTTATACAGCATTAGAAAAAATTGATTATAACTTGGATGAAGCTTCTTCTGATTTAGGATTAACTCCAATAAAAACATTTATGTTTGTCACATTCCCTTTATCCTTTAAAGGCGTTGTCACAGGTGCTATTATGGTTTTCCTTCCTACTTTTTCAGGATTTGCAATTCCAAAAATTTTATCACAAGGTAACATGATATTTTTAGGAAACATTATTGAAAATAAATTTACAAATACTGTTTATAATGATGGTGCATTACTTTCTGCATCTATACTACTATTTATATTTTTAGCAATGTTCCTTTTAAGAAGATTCGATAAAGAAGGAGAAACCTTATTATGACAAATCAAGTTTATCCTAAAGCGCATCTTAACGATTACGGTTACAAAGAAATTAAACATATTAAACCAATTCTAAAAATTCTTGCAATTTCATTTGCTATATTAATGATTTTCATGTTATATTTACCAATTATTGTTATTGCGATTGAATCTGTTAACAGTTCAGTCATTACTTCTAAATTTGATTCTTTTACTTTGAGTTGGTATACAAATATATTCAATGAATCAGAATTATTAAATGCCATAAAAAATACATTTATCGTTTCTTTAATCGCAACTTCTTTAGCAACTGTGTTAGGAACTTTATTTGCCATTGGTATTGATAAACTTCCAAAAAAGATGAAAAGTAAAATTGTATTTCTAAACAATGTTCCAATTTTAAATGCTGATATTGTAACTGGATTTTCATTAATGCTTATGTTTAGATTTTTAATGTTACTATTTCCAAATATTTTCGGATTAACCACACTTGTTTTGGCTCACTTATTTTTCACATTACCTTATGTTATCTTAAGTGTCTTACCTAAACTTAAAGAATTAGATCCTAACTTTATCGATGCCGCTATGGATTTAGGCATTAAGCCTTATAAGGCGATTTACCTCATTGTAATCCCCGCAATTAAAGCTGGTATATTATCAGGTATGCTATTAGCATTAACAATGAGTATTGATGATTTCGTTATTAGTTTCTTTAACACCGGTGCTGGATTTGATAATTTATCAATCTGGATCTATGGTGTTTTAGGCAGACGTAATCTTACACCTTCCGTTTATGCATTCTCTACTTTATTAACCTTACTCACAGGAGGAAGTTTAATATTATTTAATAAAATTAACCAAAGAAAGGGTAAAAAACACACAAAATGAAAAAAATTTATGCTTTGTCACTCTTTATTGTAGTGGCACTATTCCTTGCATCTTGTAATTCTAAACCAACTTTACGCATCCTTAACTGGGGCGAATACATTAATGATGATGTTGTTGCTAACTTTGAAGATGCAACTGGTTATAAAGTCATTGTCGATGTTACAGATTCAAACGAATCATTTTATTCAAAGATCAAAAGTGCAACAACTGCTTATGATATCGTCGTACCTTCAGATTATATGGTTGAAAAAATGTATGATGAAGATTTACTTTATCAATTAGATTATAGTTTATTACCTAATCGTGATAATGTTACTTATATGAGTGGTGTATCTGATATATATACATCAATGGCTGCAACCACATTAAGTCGTACTGGTGAAACTGTAGATTATACTGATTATGCAGTTCCATATTTCTGGGGTTCATTTGGTATCATGTATAATAATCGTGTTGCCGGTTTAGAAACTGCTTTAGAAACTTATGGTTGGGCTGCTTATTTTGATCCAACTCTTACAGCAAGTTCCGTAAGTCGCGGTATGTATGATGTTCCACAATTTGCTTATGCTGCAGCATCATTTTATTTAGAAAAAGATATTAATGTGGTTACCAATACAACACTTGCTTCTGTACAAAATGCTATTGAAACTGCTAATTTTGTTCAATGGGGTGATGACACATTAAAACGTAATATTGAATCAGCAAACTTAGATTTAGCATTCACATATACTGGTGACTATTTAGATCGTCTATACTTACAATTAGATGAAGGTAAAACAATTGAAGAAGTTCAAAGTGATTTTAATATTTACATTCCCGATAATACTTTAGTATTTATAGATAATCTAGTTATTCCTAATACTTCTAAACAAGTATCTATGGCACATGAATTTATTAACTACATGCTCGATCCTGAAGTGGTTGCCTTAAACAGTGAAGTTGTCGGTTATGCAACTGGTTTAGTAGAAGCTTATGATATTATTGTAGGCTACGCAGATAGTGAAGATACATGGTATAAAAACTGGGCTACTGCATATCAAATCTATTATAATAAAGATGCCGTAACTAATTTAGTACCACTTACTGCTTTATCTGCTGAGCAAATTGATAAAATAAGTACAATGATTGATAACGTAAGATCCTAACAACATATAAAACAGAGATATTTAAAATAATCTCTGTTTTTTTTATATTATAAAATAAAAGAAGCAGTTTAAGCTGCTTCTTCTGTATTTAATGATTGATTTTGTTTTGGTAGTAAGATACCCATAAGCAATGCTGAAATTATAGTGCCTATAGCTAAAGCAATTAAGAATCCCCACCAATTTGACATTGCAAAGATAATGAATATACCGCCATGTGGTATTGCTGTTGTAATATGGAATAATGCAGTTACCCCACCGGCAATTGCTGAACCAATAATAAGCGATGGTATAATTTTTTTGGGATTTTCTTTTGCAAACAAAAGTGCGCCTTCGGTAATAAACGATAAACCTAAAATCCAATTCTTTTTACTTGTATCTATTTGAGTTTGACTTAATTTATTTTTAAATAATATTGATACCAATGCTGTACTTAAAGATGGTGTCATCCCACCAACCATAATCGATGCCATCACCGTCGTCGCCTGTCCACTTGATACTGACAAAAGACCAATAACATATATTGCTTTATTAATTGGTCCGCCCATATCAACGGTCATAAGGCCTCCAAGAAGTAAACCTATGATAATTGCCCATACACCATCTAATGTGTCAAAAAACGTTGATATCCACGCTGTTACAGGTGCTATAACAATATTAATCCCAAGCATCATTACCAAAATGATTAACACACCAATTACCGGAATAAATAAAATTGCTTTTATACCGTAAAAAGATATAGGTAGTTTTGAAAATAACTTCTTTAAAACAACAATAATATAACCCGCAATAAATCCACCAATGATAGCACCTATCATACCTGATGAACCTAAAAGTGCTAATGCTCCGGCAACAAGACCTAAAACAAAGCCTGGTTTATCAGAAATTGCATATGCTATAAATGCTGCTAATACCAAAAATATTAAATTAAATACAAGTGTGCCTACATCATTAAACCAAATTGATACTGTTTGTAGCCATGCTATATCTTGATATGTATTTAAAAACAATGAAAACCAAAGTAAAAGACTTCCTGCAACCATAAATGGAAGCATTTGTGAAATACCACTCATTAGATTTTTATACATACTATGTTTATTCATCTTTAATCACCTAATTATGATGTTTTTGTTTCTCTTGCATTATACATTGGATTATTTATTTTTACAATCGTTTTTCTTATATCTAAATATTGCTTTTAATAAAAACAGAAACAATATTTAATATATTATTTCTGTTTTTTAAGATGTTTAAAATATTTTATTATTTAACGCATTGTAAATTCATCCTTAACTTCTTTTAAAACAAAAATTAAAGCTAATGATGATGCTAAGCCTAGAAATGCACTTATTGAATCAAATGGTTGAATTACTTGATAGAAAGCTTCAAGATCAACTCCACTTGAATTTGCATCATTACCTGTGAAAAGCGAAATAACAATATTTAATGCCGATAATGCGAAAAATATCCATTGAATCATAATTATAGTTGAAGGATCCGCCTCAATTGTAAGTGGTTTAGCATCGACATGTCTTTCAATATCAAATAAAAAATCTGAATAAATTTTAATGACATACCACACAAAAGCAAATATTAAAGCATATAAAATGATATAGAAAAAAGTTCTAAAAAATGCACTAAACAATGTAAGTAATAGCATAAGACTAACAATTACTGATACAGCTATAAATAAATACTTAACAATTTTTAAACAAGTTTGTGCAGCATGCAAAGTATTAGAAACTAATACATGATCATCTTTCTTTGCCCCTATATAAATTAAAGAT
>JBAYAP010000081.1:0-6242 GCA_041669715.1 Acholeplasmataceae bacterium | reverse complement strand
CTTTATAGTCAGTTAGTCCATTATTAACTGAAACAATAGATTCCAAATCTAAATGGGGTGTTGGTGAATCAATAATTAATGTATTGGCATGTGATAGCATAAGTTTTGAATACATGCATCGCATTTTTTCGCCACCTGATAAAAACTTAACTTCTTTTAATGCCTGATCACCACTAAATAACATACGTCCTAAAAATCCTCTTATATATGATTCGTTAGGATCTGTTGAATATTGTCTTAACCATTCAACAAGATTTTGATTATTACCTTCAAAATATGATTGGTTATCATTAGGGAAATAAGATTTTTCTACAGTTTGTCCCCATTTAATAGTACCTGTATCAGGTTTCAATTCACCTGCTAAAATTTTTAATAACGCCGTTTTCGCTAAATCGCTTTGTCCATATAAAGCTACTTTTTCGCCTCTGTTAATCACAAAAGAAACATTTTCAAATAGTTTAACATCATCAAGTGCAAAGCTTAAATTTTCAACTTCTAAAACATCTTTACCCAAAGGCTTATTAATTTCAAAACCAATAAACGGATATTTTCTACTTGATGGTACAATTTCATCAAGTTCTATTTTTTCCAATGCTTTTTTTCTTGAAGTTGCTTGTGATGATTTAGATAAATTTGCACTAAATCTCGAAATGAAATCCTTTAACTCTTGCATGCGTTCTTCTTTTTTCTTGTTTTTATCTGCCATTAATTTTTGCACTAATTGTGAAGATTCAAGCCAAAAATCATAATTACCTACATATAGTTTTGCTTGATAAAAATCAATATCAACCATATGTGTACATACATTATTTAAAAAATGTCTATCATGTGAAACTGTAATAACCGTATTTTCATAATTGCTTAAAAAATTTTCTAACCATTGAATAGCCTCAAAATCAAGATTATTTGTTGGTTCATCCAATAATAAAACATTAGGATTACCAAACAAAGCTTGTGCTAATAAAATCTTAACTTTATTTTTTGGCAATATATCACTCATTTTACGATAAAAATCAGCCATTGGAACATTTAATCCATGAAGTAACTTTTCTGCATCTGCTTCTGCATTCCATCCATCCATTTCAATAAACATAGCTTCTAATTCGCCAATTTTATATCCATCTTCTTCGGTCATTTCTTCTTTGGCATATAAGATTTCTTTTGCTTTCATAATATCAAATAATTCTTTATATCCCTTAATAACTGTTTCAATCGCTGTAAACTCATCAAATGCATTTTGATTTTGATTAAGTGTTGCCAACCGATTATCTTTTTCTAAAACAATACTTCCTGAAGTTGCTTCTTTTTCTCCTGAAAGCAATTTTAAAAATGTTGTTTTTCCGGCACCATTCGCACCAATAACACCATAACAATTTCCTGGAACAAATTTTAAATTGACATCTTCAAATATTTTTTTGTCTGGAAATATTAAACTTAAATTAGATACTGTAATCATATAACTTTTACCTCTTATTCATAAAAAAAATGGCCTAGTATATATAAAGCTTACAACTAGCCATAATTACCTAAATAAGTTTACCTTAATCAAAGCGCTTTGTCAACTAAAATCCACGTTACACATAATTAATAATATAACAAAAAAGATGCGTTATAAACCGCACCTTATAAATTGATATTTGATTTATTTAATTTAGTGAAAAATTGCTTCAACATTAGTAATTGGTAATAAATATGGTGGAACTTGACCATTTGCAGTTAATGTTGTAACAATAGATCTTAAATATGGATATAACACATTAGTTGCATTTGTAATAATAAACTTATTAGTTTGAGCATCTTCCCATTCAGGTACATCATATACACCAGAAATTTGAACATCTAAATAAAAAGGTATTTCTCTATCTAAATTTGCAAACGATACACTAACCGTTAAAATAAATCTTTCTTGACTTATCTTTGTGATTTCTCTATTAAAGATAGGTTTTATTTGAATTTTTTCGCCTGGTTCTGCTCGAAAGTTTTTATTGAGCATAAACGACATTTTATCAACAGTATAACCACTGAGTTTCATTTTTACTTGTTTTTCCATGTTTTTATCTCCTTCATAAGATTAAACTTAACATTTTACATATAATCCTTATATTTATTATATACTTGTTTATTAAAAATTACTATGTGGGAAAAATATCTACATTATCATTATATATTTACTCGTTACTTTATTACACTAATTAAAAGCCGAAGCCATATATAAATTCTTATGGATTCGGCTAATATATTTATATTTCTTCTGGTTGTCCAAAAGAAATAATTTTATCAATATCTTGATTACTAATAAGCTTAATATCTGCATCAAGTACCAATTCATTAATAGCAATTTCAAATTTTTTCATTTTCTTTCTTGTCATTAATATAGAGAATATACCAACACCTACAACCGCAAATACTAATGCTGTTTGTACAGTTGATAAAATTTGTGAAAACATAAATTCAATTGGGATATTTGTAATATCTAAATTAAAGTCTGGTCTACCGCCACCACCTGGTGGCATATCACCCATTTGATTTTGAAATTCAGATGAACTTGCAATAAATCCATCCGGTGGCGTCGGTGCAGTTCCAAATAAGAAAGATAATTTCCCTCCAATAAGTGCACGTTGTCCTGTCAATAAAGATCCAAAGTTACTTAAGCTAGTCGTTATTTTTGACCAAAGCGTATTAGAAAATCTACCAACTCTACCATTACTTACACCAAAAATAGATCCTAATAATGCAATAACAACCAATAACAATGCAATCGCACTATCAAATTTAGGTATTTTAATATGATTGCTTTTAATAACACTTTTATTCATTTTTCTTTCAGTTGCAATCGCTAAATAAAATAAACCAATATATAAAAGCATAACAACAACCAATAACGGTGAATAAAGTAAATAGACAATAGGAATCAAAATAATTAATCCGATTTTAATCTTAATAAATTTATCAGGTGAATATGTAAATTTCCATTTTTTTCTACTGATACCTTCACTATCCATTTTTTCTAATTTGCGAACTTTGCGTGCTTTTTTAAGCTTTTTTTGTTGCGCTTTCTTTTTTTTAGTTAATCTTTGTCCCATAGTGCATCTCCTTTATTCATATCGTAGAGCTTCTACAGGATCAAGATCAGCGGCTTTAATGGAGGGGGATATACCGGCCAGCACACTAACAAATATACTAAGAAATATACCAAGTATATAATAGAACACATTATAACTAATTAATGTTGTTTGGAGTGATATACTTGTTATACTGTTAGCAATAAGCGTAACGATGATGGCAAATGCAATTCCTATCACGCCGCCAGCGACTCCAAGCATCGCAGCTTCGAATAAGAACATTCTTCTAATATCACGTTTTTGAGCACCAATCGCACGCAAAATTCCAATTTCTTTTGTTCTTTCAACAATACTTATATAAAGTACGATGAAAATCATAATTGCTGCAACCACCATAGAGATTGCACCTACACCTGTTAAAACTTTTGTACCTAATTCAATATAGTCCAATACTGTTTGTGCTGAACTATCATCTTGATATGTTTCATATCCAAGTGCATTTAAGTCTTGTAAAACCGTGTCTACATAAGTTACATCCGATAATGTAATATATAAAATATTTGTATCTAACTCATAAGGGTCAGCATATAAATCTAAATCATCACTTGTTATAAGTGCGTTATTTTTAGCACTACCATCAGAACCATCTTCATATATACCTGTAATAGTAAAAGTATAATCTTTTGTTCCAAATGAAATAGTTAATTCTGTTCCAATAGAAGCAATCACACTATCTCCTGATAATGAAGTAGCAAAAGACTCATTAATAATCACAGTATTTTCTTCACCAATTACACCATAAATTAAAGTTGGATAAAAATCATCATAAAATGCTGAAAGTTTTCCTATATTTTCATCAACATCTTCACCATAAGTATAAGTTGCTGTTGTAAGTATATAAGAATCTATAACATCTGTAACGCCTTCTAAATCATCAATCGTTGTTATCTGTGTCGATGAAAAATCATCATAATCATCTTTTGTAACAGTTATTTGTGTTGATTGAAGATTATCCGCATAAACATCTGTAACATAATTAGTAAGTCCTTTACCTAAAGCCAAAATAATGACAACTGAGGCAATACCAATTGACATTCCAATAGATACTAAAATACTTCTACTTTTAGTTTGAACTAAATTTCTAAATGAAATTCTTGATAAATCTTTTGTTTTTATAGGTTTAGGCATAATGACTTTTTCATATTTGCCTTTAACATTTAATTGATATTTTTTTTCATCTGATACAATAATGCCATCGTCAATTTTAACAATACGACTACAATGACTTGCGACAAGTTCACTATGTGTTACCATAATAACTAATTTACCAGATTCAACAATTTTCTTTAATATTTGTAAAATAATATCTGCTGATTCTTTATCAAGTGCACCAGTTGGTTCATCAGCAAGTAAAATAGAGGGATTGTTTGCTAATGCTCTCGCAATTGCTACTCTTTGTTTTTGACCACCGGATAATTGTGATGGTAGTTTATTTTGATGATCTAATAAACCAACAAGATTCAATAAATCTCTTGCCCGTTCAGCTCTCACTGATTGTTCAATATCACTCATTTGCATAGATATTTCAACATTTTCCAAAATAGTCATATGACTAATTAAATTATAATTTTGAAAAATAAGACCTACTCTTTTTTTACGATAATCATCCATTTCTCTGGCATTAAAGTCTCTTAAAAATTGTCCTTTAACAACGACACTACCAGTATATTCGCTATCTAATCCTCCAAGTATATTAATTAAAGTCGATTTTCCACATCCAGATTCACCTAGAAGTGCAACAAATTCACCTCGATCAAATTCAACATCAATACCCTTTAATACATCTTGTTTTTGTGTTTTAGTAATATAATAACTTTTCTTAATATTTGCTATTCTCAACAACGAAGCCATAGACACATCTCCTTAAATTACATCATGTTTATTACATTATATAAATCAAACCTTAAAAGAACCTTAAGTTGTAAAAAAACACATAATATTATTTATTTGATGACAATAAAAAAACCATAAACAATTAAATTTGTTTATGGTTTAGATATTTATGGCAATATAACTTCAATAACTATTTGATGCTGATCTAATTTTTTTGCACTAATAGTACCTTGGTGAAGTTCCGTAATTGATGATGCTATGGATAATCCTAATCCAAAGCTTCCATCGCTTTTTCTTGAGGTATCACCCCGATAAAAGCGATCAAACATCGAATCTGTATTTAACTTATCAATATCCATATATTGATTAGATATCCAAATATGTGTTTTCTTGTTTTGAAAAAGCTTTATTTGAATATCACCTTGTTCATCACAATACTTCACGGCATTGTCTAATAAAATACTTATTAACTCTTTAATGCTTTGATGATTTACAAACACATGAATTTGCGGTTGAATATCAATAGTCAATTCAATTTGTTTTTGTTTAATTAAAACTGAAAAATCATCAATTTCTTCTAATATCATTTCACTTAAATCCACTTCTTCTTTTAAAAGTTCTAATTCAGATTCATCAAGTTTAGACATCCTAATAATTTGTTGAATAAGATGCGTTAATGTATGCGTCTGCTTTTGAATACTTTCAACCCATTCGTTATTTTGATTATTCATTTTAAGAATTTCTGTATTTGCTGAAATCACTGTTAAAGGTGTTTTTAATTCATGAGATGCATCAGTCATAAATTGTTTTTGTCGTTCATAACTTTTTACAATTGGTTTTACTGCTTGTTTAGAAGCAAAATAAATGAAAAAAGAAACTAAAATAGTTGTCACGCCTAATGCCAATAACGAAATATTTCTAAATGATGTAATGGCATAAGCAAAGAAATCACCATCAATAAAAATAACAATAGTTTGATTATCTTTTTGTCCAATCAGATATCTATAATTATCGGACCATCCTTGGTTATCGCCTTTAATAACTGCTGTAGTTGCATACTCATTTGCTGTTTCTTCATCTATTAGATCTGGAAACATTACTTTAGTTTCAGTAATATTATAATCTTCATCAAAATAGATAATAAATACACGTTCGTTAAACCCTCTAATATTTGGATCTGTATCTTCAGCAGTTATAAAATCATCAGTTTCCATTGCCATAATACGATTTAAGTTATTATCAATAACATCTGTAAACCTAATGGTAATAAAAAGATTTAAAAAAAAT
>JBAYAP010000080.1:0-6303 GCA_041669715.1 Acholeplasmataceae bacterium | reverse complement strand
TTATATTATTATTTTTATTTTGTATTATTAAAAATGTATCATGACGAAGTGAATCAAATTAATATTAAATATGTTTTTTGGATTGAAACTTCGATTATTAATTTTATGATTCTTTGGATTGGCGCAATTATCATTTCTATTTTATTATAAGGAGTTATGCAAATGAAAATTAAAAATTTTATTAAACATAAATATACACTTGGTGCTATATTAATCATATTATTTGTTTTGCTTGATCAAATAACAAAATTGATTGCTTATCAATTTAAAGAAGGCTTGGCAACAGCAAATCATGTATTTATTAAATATATATTAGAGTTTTCTTATTCGGAAAATCCTGATGCATCTCTTGGTTTACTTGGTAATTTTGATCATAAGCATTTAGTGTTTATTCTTATTACAATTTTTGCATTAGGTTTGTTTGGTTATTTTTTCAAAGATATTGATTTTAAGAAACGTAAAGTTTTTAGTTTTTCAATTGTCTTTTTCATAGCAGGTACTTTAGGTAATGCTATTGATCGATTATTTAGAGGATTTGTTATTGATTTTCTACATTTTCCGTTTTTCGATTTTTTATATAAAGTTGGATTAAGTAATTTTGATAATAATATTGCAGATATTGTATTGACTTTCGCAATTATTTTATTTGCTATAGATTTGTTTTTTATAGAACCAAAATTTCAAAAAAAATTAAAGGAGCAATCAGCAGATGAAACAAACAATCATAGTTGATTCATCAAATGAAAAGCAAAGACTTGATGCTTTTTTAAGTGAATCAATTTATAAGAACAAATCGCGTAGTTATGTGCAAAATCTTATTAAAAATGGTAATGTATTAGTAAATAATGAACAAGTCAAGACAGGTTATATGATAAAAGCTAATGATGAAATATTACTAACAGAATTAGAAGTAAAAATATTGGATATGGAACCTGTTGATCTCAAATTAGATATTGTTTATGAAGATGATGATTTAGCAGTGATCAATAAACCACAAGGACTTGTTGTTCATCCTGCATCTAGTTATAAAGAAACGACGTTAGTTCATGGATTATTATATCAAATAGACAATCTAAGTGAAATTAATGGTGTAATAAGACCAGGTATTGTGCATCGCATCGATAAAGATACCAGCGGATTGCTCGTTGTTGCAAAAAACGATGAATCACATCGTATTTTAAGTGAAATGCTTAAAAAACATGAGATTAGTAGAACCTATTTAGCAATTGTTTATGGACATTTTGAAGAAACAAAAGCTACGATTAATGCACCAATTGGTAGAAGTCCTAAAAATAGATTAAAAATGGCTGTTGTTAAAGATGGAAAAGCAGCAATTACACATTTTGAAGTTTTAATGCAATTCGATCAATATTCTTTGATTAAATGTGAATTAGAAACTGGTAGAACACATCAAATTAGAGTCCATCTGGCATATATCAATCATCCAATTTTAGGGGATTCAATCTATGGACCAAGTAAACCTTATGGTAAAACTGGTCAATATTTGCATGCTTATGCACTTGAATTTATGCACCCAATAAAAAAAGAGCTTATGACTTTTAAAGTCGATATGCCCCAAAAATTTATTGATTTATTAAATATATTTAAAATAGATTTTGTTTTGTAACGTTTTTAAAGTTCATTTTTGCAAAATATGATAGTTGACTAAATCCAATTTTGTTAAATACTTTTACAATTTGTAAATCTACTTCTTTATTTGCACCTTTTAATAGTTCAAAATCTAACTTTTTGCTGTATTGGTCCATTTTGACTAAAAAAGCATATCTAGCAATGATTGAAGCAGCAGCAACACTGATATGAATTTGTTCAGCTTTTACATGAAATTCAATATCACGATAAATCTCTGTTTCATCTTTTAAATAATTAAAATAAAGTTGTGGTGTACAAAATTGATCGACAATTACAGGAACTTGATGTCCGACTTTTTCAAAAGTTTTTACAATTGCTTGATTGTGTAATAATGCTTTAATTTTATTAAGATTATAGCCTTGTGCAACAAGTTTATTGTATTTTGTAGGCGATAAAATAATTAATGAATGCTTAATAAGTTTAGCTATTTTGGGCCCAATCTCTATAATTTTTTTATCGCTGATATTTTTAGAGTCTTTAACACCTAATTGTTCTAAATAAGGTATATCGGTTTTTGATGTAAATGCCGCACATACAACAATAGGACCAAAAACATCACCAGTTCCTACTTCATCAGAACCGATGGCTTCATAATCCTCACGATCAAGTAATTTTTTAATAAGAATAATTTCGTGTGTGATTTCTTTTCCTTGCAAAACGATTTTGCCAGTTTTATAACCAAAAACATTAGTTGCATTATGCACAGCATGAAATTCTAAATAAGGATTATCAGTTGTGATACAATAGTTATGATATATTTTATATAATTTTGATAATTCTTCATCTTTTACAGATAAAGTGAAATGTTTCATAGGGTATACTCCTTATACTGACATTATTATACCATATTTTTTAGAAAAAAGGTGCTTAACGATGAGATTCATGACAAAAACACTTGAATTCCCTCATATCATAAATCGTATTAAAAAATATGCACATACAGATTCAACAAGTGTGTTTATTGAACAATTAATGCCAATGACATCATTAGATGATATTAAACAAAAACTTAGTGAAACAGATGATTATTTATCGATTGTTTTACGGATGAGTCGTTGTCCATTTGTTGATGATTTTGATATTGTTCAATTGTTTGGATATGGACAAAAACATATGTCATATTCGATATATGAACTATTGCAAATAAAACTTTTTTTAAGTATGGAAAAAGATATTGTTTTTTATATAAGAGAAATTAAAAAATTACACATTAATACAGGTTTAATTCAACCTTATTTTGATCAAATACAAAGTCACTATCATTTATATGAAAAATTAAATCAAATGATTGACCCCGAAGGTTATATTTTAGATGATGCATCAGCTAAGTTATTACAAATAAGAAATGATTTAAAAAGATTTGATCATCAATTACAAGATCGATTAAACAAATTGGTTAATGATTATCAAACATATTTATCAGAACAAGTGATAGTTATTAGAAATGATCGTTTTTGTTTATGTGTAAAAGAGGCTTTTAAAAACAAAATTAAAGGTATTACCCATGATATTTCAGCAAGTGGACAAACTATTTATATAGAACCTGAACAATCAAGACAAATCACAGCGCACATTGAATCGTTAAAAACAGAAGAAAAAAACGAAATTGACCATATTTTAAGAAGTGTAAGTCATGAAATACAAAAAGAAGAAGAAAGTTTATTAAATAACTTAAATATATTTGTGAATCTTGATTTTATTCAATCAAAAGCGTTGTATGCTAAAGAAATAGATGGACATGTACCGCATATTAATCGAGATGGAAAAACTGTTTTAGTTAAAGCAAAACATCCCTTATTAAATCAAGAAACTGCTGTACCTATTAGTCTTAAAATAGATCAACAATATAAAATTTTATTAATTACGGGGCCTAATACAGGTGGGAAAACAGTAGCACTTAAAACATTAGGTTTATTAACAGTGATGACACAATCAGGTATATTGATTCCTGCTTCAGAACAATCAGAAATTGCTGTTTTTAATCAAATATTTGCTGATATTGGCGATGAACAATCGATTGAGCAATCTTTATCAACGTTTTCTTCACATTTAACAAAAATTATACAAATGCTTAAAGATGTTGATAATCAAACCTTAATTATTCTTGATGAAATTGGTAGTGGTACAGATCCTAATGAAGGTGTTTCCCTTGCTATTGCAATTTTAAATGCTTTTAAAAAATATGATGTTAGAATGCTTGTTACTACCCATTATTCTGAATTAAAACATTATGCATTTGAACAACCAGATATTCAAACAGCTAGTGTTGCATTTGATCAACAATCTTTAAAACCCTTATATTATATTCAAATGGGTATGACAGGGTCTTCTCAAGCATTTTTAATTGCTCAACAACTCGGATTAGGTGATAGTGTTATTGCTGAAGCTAAGGATTTATATAGCAATCGTCAAACGGATGTTGCTAAAATGATGGATAAACTAAATCTTATGATGGTTGATTATGATAAACAAGAGAAAAAGTTAATTGAACAAAATGAAGATTTATCACAAAAGATTAAATCTTATGAGTCATTAAAATTAGAACTAATCAAAAAACAAGATGCTGTTATAGAAAAAATTAAGGAAAAAGAAATACTTAAATGGGAGTCTCTTCGCGATGATGCCCTTAAAGTTATTAAAGATTTAGAACATAAACAATCGATAAGTAAACCAGAATCAGCACAATATAAACATCATTTAAATAAAAATAGTCAAGAAACAAATCAATTTTTATTAAAAGATGATATTGATGTTGGTGATAGTGTATATATTAAGTCATATCAACAATATGGAATTGTTAAATCAGTTAAAAATGAAAAATACGATGTCAAATTAGGACAATTTGAATTAACATTTGATATTTTAGATCTTATTAAAGATAAAGAACCAAAGAAAACCAAAAGTATTGAAAGAAAAACAAAAACTGTACAACAAGAAAAACCGGCAAGACAAGGACTAATGACACTTGATTTAAGAGGATATAGATTTGAAGATGTTTATCAAGCATTAGATCAAGCAGTTGATCAAGCTATTTATTCGGGATTGCATGAACTTACAGTTATCCATGGATTTGGGACTGGTGCAGTAAAGACAGCCGTACATGATTACATCAAACAATCATCATTAATTAAATCACATCGTTTTGGCCAAGAAGGCGAAGGATTAAACGGTGTAACAATTATTACTTTAAAATAAGCAACTTGCTTGAATAAAAAGATATTTAAATATATAATATGAATATAGAATTAATTAAGAAATGAGGAATTTTTAATGTTAATGAATGAATATCAAGGCCAACCTTATCAAGAACTTATTGGACGTCAAGGTTTAGTAGTGGTACAATATTACGCGACATGGTGTGGACCATGTAAAATGTTAAAGCCAGTATTAGAAGCGTTAAGCGATGAAATGACTGATGTAAATTTTTCAAGAGTAGACATTGATTTATATAGAAATCAAGCTATTGAAGCTGGTATTAAGAGTGTTCCAACTGTTGTAATTTACAAAGCTGGTAAAGAAGTGGACCGTTCAACGGGTTATCAACCAAAAGAACGAGTTGCAGCGTGGATAACACAACATCAATAAAATAAGAAAGCACGAAAGTGCTTTTTTTATATACCTTTTTTAGGTATAATAAATATGGTGATTAGATGGATGGTTTTTTATTAATTGATAAGCCTATAGGGCTATCATCACATGATGTTGTTTATCAGGTGAAAAAGAAATTACACATAAATAAAGTTGGACATACAGGTACACTTGATCCTTTTGCAAGTGGGCTTTTAATCTTATGTGTCGGTAAAGCAACTAAGCTTGCAGATTTATTTTCAAGCTTAGATAAAAAATATGATGGAACCATCATTTTTAATAAGCATTATGATTCATATGATGTAACTGGTAAAATAGTATCTGAAAAAGAAATGGAATTAAGTGAACAAACCATTAAAAAAGTAGCACAATCAATGATTGGTACATATGAACAATATCCACCTATGTTTTCAGCAATTCAAATTAATGGGCAAAGACTTTATGATTTAGCACGAAAAGGTATAGAAATTGATAGACCTGCAAGAACTGTTCATGTTTATCAATTTAATTTAGGTAAACTTAATGATGAGGAAATAGATTTTCAGACGCATGTATCTAAAGGAACATATATTAGAAGTTTAGCAGTGGATTTAGCTATAAAACTAGACACATATGCAGCATTAAAAACTTTAAGAAGAACAACAATAGGTAATTATGAAGTTAAAAATGCGAAATCCATTAACGATATTTCAATAGATGATCTTATAACGGTTAATACATATTTTAAAGATTATAAAACACTAGCACTTGATGATTATATGATTCGTTTAGTTAAAAATGGTATTTATTTAGATGAAAGACAAATTATAACAGATCAACCATTTATTGTTGTTGATAAAGATGAACATATGGTTGCATATTATATTGTGGTAGAAGAAAACAAATATAAACCAGCGTTTATTTTTTAGGGAGTCAATATGAAAATAATATATGATAATTATCAAAATATGAAAAATACAGATCAACTTACATTAACTTTAGGAAATTTTGATGGTGTACATTTAGGCCATCAACAATTGATTAAAAGGGTTATTAGTTATAAAGATTCAAAACATGCCCTGATGA
>JBAYAP010000079.1:0-6332 GCA_041669715.1 Acholeplasmataceae bacterium | reverse complement strand
GGTTATAAAGGGTAAGAAATATGATTGGAACTATCATATAGATGTTTATAATAACGAAATGGTAGGTTGGAATCTTGCCAACTACAAACATGGGATGGGTGTCATGAATTACCTTCATTCTTTAAATGACTTTCTTAGGATTAAAGAACAAAGAGGATATGGAGATTTAAATACAATCTTGCATAGTGATCAAGGCAATATATATGCATCAAGCAAGTTTGAGAAAGCACATAAGAACTATCCAATTACAAGGAGTATGTCAAGAGTAGCAACACCAACTGATAATGCAGTTATAGAATCACTTAATGGATGGATTAAAGCAGACATTAAAAAGAACTTAAAAATTGATGATTTTCAAGATTCATGGAAAGCTATTGAAATCTATGTGAATTACTTCAATAACAAAAGACCGTCTTGGAAATTAAATTACTTAAGTTCAGTAGAATATAGAATGATGAATGGAATTAAATAAATACCAAAGCATCTATATAAAACAAGCTAAACATTTGATATAATATATTTAAGATTATCAATTATATCCTCTTTTTTAAACCATAGAGGGGGGGATACGTGTCCTGTTTTTTCATGGCAGAGCACTATAATTTATATATAAATTATATTTGTCTTTGGAGAAATTAAAATGAAAACAGTAATTTATTTATGGAATAATAAAATAATATATTCCATTTTAATGAAATCCGGAAATGATTTAGTATAAATATGTATTTATTGTGTTTGATGCGGATTTTATAACTATATTAAAGAGGAATTTATAGTGAGTGAAAAAGAAATGATAGTTCTCATTGCAAAAAAAAACGAGAAAGCTTTTGAAAAATTATATAATCGTTATCATAAATTATTATTTACAATTATTTTTCAAGTTGTGAATAATTATGATGATTCAGCAGATATAACGCAAGATGTATTTATGGAAATTTGGAATAAAATCAACAATTATAATGGTGGGAATTTTAAATATTGGTGCATATCAATTGCTAGAAATAAGGCAATTGATTTTGTGAGAAGAAAGATTAAAAAACAAAATGATTTTTATAAATATTGCGAAAACCTAATTAATAGACAAATGATATTTATAGAACAAAAAAAAGTTAATGATTCAAAATTATTGATTGACATTAGAAAAATGATTTCTTGTGAAGAATTTCAGATTATTGAATTGAAATTATTCAATAAATTGAAATTTAAAGAAATCGCATATATTAAAGATATGAAAGTTAATTCTGTTACCAATATTTATTATCAGGCCCTCAAAAAAATAAAAACAAAGATAGGAGGAAATTATGAAAAATATTACGAAGATAATTAAAAAGGAATTTAATACTCGTAACAATACACCAAATTTATATTATGAAATAAAGAGTAAAATTCCCTTTACTGAACAATTAAATGAAACACATAATAAAAAATTTGCATATTTATTATATTCATTATGCTTTGTATCAATTTCTTCTTTTATAATTTCCTCTGTTACCCTGGTGAGAATAAATATAGAATTGGGAGGATTAAATAATCAGCAGTCAACACATTTTTTGATCTATGCAATAATATTTGTCTGTGTTATCTCATTATTTGCTGTTATTTCACTAATTTTATTATTATTTAATTTTAAAAAGTATTTTAAAGATAAATAAAACTATATTTTAGAATATATTTTATAGATTTTTATTTTAATTTCCAAAAAAATAATATTTTTGCGACTTATTTAATATAATCAAAAATATTAGATAAGGGGAGTTAGAATAAAATGATTAAAAAAATAAATAAAACAAAAAGGTTATTGAGTTTAGTTTTAATTACATTAATTGGAATTTATGCATTTTCGAGTCTTTCCAATTCATTGCTTGATTTATCATATAGTGAGGAAAAAACAAAAATTGTTTATGATGGTAAACTTTCAAATCAAAGTTATTGTAATTTATCATTAAATGATTCTGATGAAAATATAACAGATGAATATGTTTTAACAATCCAGTATAAACCTCAAACAGACTTTACTTGCAATCACTTATCAAGAGATTTATCCGGCGAGTACAACATTTATACAGTTGAAGAAAGAAACGATTATAGATTAGAGTTAAAAAATTATTTTTCGGATGAAAGTGATGACTTTATTCAATCACATAATATTGGTAACTACGATGAAATGGAAATTAGTTTTTACACACCCCATATAAGATATCATTTTACAGAGTTAAATAACTTTCTAAATCAAGAAAATTTCATTAACACTATTGATAATGATAATAGTATAGAATTGGTTTATATAGGAACGGAAGAAAAATTAGATTTAGAGGCAACTAGAAATACCACCGATTCTGTAGAATACTCTTGGAGTTCTTTATTGAGTGACTATGGGTTATTAAATGTAACAAAAACTGGTCTTGGCATAAATGTTGGCAATTTAGAACCATATATTCCCGACAATATGAGCAATTTTGATAACTCTAATCAAAATTCAACATATGGAAGTTCAACTGGTAATCATGCAAGGGTGGTTGCTACAATACACGGTGGGAATAATGGTATAGCCCCTGGAACATATTTACATTTTGCTGCTGCAAATAATTATAGTTTAATCAGTTGTGTAAATTGGTTATTGGATGCACCGCAAAATTCTGATATTATTAATATGAGCGCTGGATGGAGTTCAGGAGGAGATTATACTTTTGCTTCATCATATATTGACAAAATAGTTAAAGATGGGCTTGTAATATGGGTTGGTTCTGCTGGAAACGATGATACCAATGGTGTTGTATCTCCAGCAACTGGAGTGAACTCCATAAGTGTTGCATCTTTAGATAAAGATTTGGATATTAGTGAGTTTTCTTCAACAGGTATTGAAAGCAGTGTGCTTCGTGCTCCATATATTGCATCAGCTGGAGGAAATTTGATTAATATACCGGATATTTCCAATGATATATTTGATGAGTTTTTTGGTTTAATACAAGTTCCAATATCTGGAACTAGTTTTTCGGGACCGGTTGTTACCGGAATTATTGCATTATTAATGGAAGAATATCAATATTTAAGGGTTAATCCATCTATGGTGGTTACGGCTATTACAGCATCTGCCAATCAGTTAAATGGGCACATTAATCCATGGGATCCAGATGGGGGCGCTGGGAGAGTGAATTATCAAAGAGCTAAGGAAATATGTGCAAATATAAATTTTAATCAAGTAAGTAGAAATTTTGGAAACAGTGGTTCTATAGCAAAATCAATGTCAGTAACTATACCACAAAATACATCTGTTGTTTTTACGGCACACAATATGTATAATTCTATCTTTTCTGGTTCTACAGTCGATGATACATCAACGGCATTACCTATATTTACAAAATATAAATTAGAATTAGTTAATTCATTGGGGAAAGTAGTAAGTTCTGATACGGGAAATAGTAATATATTTAAAATTAGATATACAAACTATAATAGTTCCACCAATTTTACGTTGAGACTTAAACAGGTTGGAGGATTTTTAACAACTGGAACAGATGTCATTACTTTTGCAGGATTTGGTGTAGATAATATATTTAATCACACATTTACTTATTCACAAATTTCAAACAATAATCTTTATCACTTAGCAACTTGTTCGTGCGGTTTTTCATTTATACAGGAACATCATATTGTAACAGGCTTTCCTCAACTAACTGTATGGTGTGATTTGTGTGGATATCAAATATTCTAAAATAGGAGGTAAAAAATGAGAAAGTTAAGTTCACTATTATTAATAACAACTTTAATCTTATCGTTAACATTAATTGGATGTTCCAATGAGTATGAATTTGATCGTGTTGAATTATTGTATTCTCAATCAATGAATCAAGACTTTAATAAATATATTGAATACATAAACGATTATGATACTTATCTAGAATTAGGATATTCATTAGATAATGTTTCTAAATCAACTTTTGATACACATATCTTATATATGTATCATTTCACAAATAATAATCTAGGGGAAAATATTTATCTTTTTGATCACTATGATATAAAAAATGGTGTACTAAATCTTTATTGTAAAGAAAATGAAGACATACAAGTTTCACCGGCTTTTGGAGAATATGCAATGATTTTTGTCATTGATAAAACGTTAGTTGATGATGCTAACAGTATTCAAGTTGTTTTTGAATAATTACTATTTTAAATAATAATTTATCAGGTGCTATTTCTACATTTCACGTAGAGGCAGCACTATTTTTATATAAATATAATTTTCTAAATTATATTGATTCAAAATAACAAAATTAGTGATACAATAACAAGTCCAAAGAAAGTTTTATTATAAAGAAACAAGAATTATTAGCTTCAACAGGAACAAAAGAAGCATTCATAAAGCTATCAGTTCATCTGTGATAAGTTTCCTAATCTCATCAAAGGTGATTGGAGTACACGTGGACTGCACTGCCATGAAAAAGTGGGACACATAGGTTCCGCCTAAATAAAAGATTATAATATAATCATGCAAAGGAAAGTTTCTTATGAAAAAAAAGAATTATATATCACTAAACATACTAAATTATATAAATATATTTGTATTATCTATTAATATTTCGGTAAAAGGTTTAGAATTTGTAAATCCATTTTGGTTGATTTCACCATATCTATTTTTACTAATCAACATTTTAATTTTCAACAAATACGACCTAAGAAAGGTTTATTATAAATATCTTATTCTAGTGTTAAAATTTGTTTTGCTTATCTATGCTTATTTTATAGGAAGATATGATGTTTTGATATTTCCTGAACTAGTATTTTTTATAATTCTTTTCATTTTTTCAATAATATTAATGTATTTTGAAAACATCTTATATGTTGAAAAAAAGGAACAGTTAATTCATTTTGATGATTTTGATATTGATTTTATAAATAGACACGAGAAACTAAATATAAAGCTAAAAACATTAGGAATAATATCATTTAGACTGCAGGTTCATATATTTTTTTTAATTATTGGATACGCATTAATTATTGAATCAAATATTTTAATATTATCAACGCAAACTTTATATTTAGGTATAGTTACGTTAATTTTAGCAGTACTGATAATTATATATATATTATTTAAATTCTTGCAATATTTTCTTGAATTAAAGAAAAATGTTAAATATAGTATTTTATCTGTAATATCTGCAATACTACCAATCCCGCTTAGTTTTATTTTTGCATCGTTTTTAGAAAACAATTTTTTTGCAATTGTTTTAGCTATTTTTGCAATTCCCTGTTGGATAGTTTATAAAAAAGAAATTAATCGATTATGGACTGAATTTAAAGAAATGTATAAAAATATTAATGAATAACATTAATGTCGACTATATACTTAATATTTTATTTATTTTTAGTTTGATAATCGCAATTACAATTTGGAAAATTTATATAAAAAAGAAATAATTTTATTGTTTCTATCTATTTAACAAAGCAACTCAATCCGAATAAAAGCAAAACTCCGTTGGAAATAGAGTAAAACTCCATAATGACAAGACATATTGAAAGCATAGGTTTGATACAATTTGCACTTGTCAAGATAAAGTGCACACGTATCAAACCTTTTTTTGCGCTATATAGGGCCGTTTCTCTATTTGCTCATATTTATCGAGTCTGTAAAGTGCTTTGATTTTACTGTTTTTTTGATATGCACAGCTCTTGTTGTGGAAAGTGTTATGACAGGCGTGTTACTTGGTGCAACATTTATTGGTGCAGCAATTGGTATAATCATGAAAGAATTAAACTGATGTTAGGTGGGTATTCTCCGATTTCATATAGACTCATCAATAAATGATACAATAAATACAAAAACATAAGGTACAAGAAAATGGTATCAGTTCAAAAATAAGCGCCATTTATACAATTTATTAAATTTTATTATTATTACGTTAATGATTATTAATTTAATTTAATCATATTTTTCTTGATAAAGAGACAAACTAAAATGTAAATAGCTTATTAAAAAAAGGTAGAAAGCATATGGATCTCTCTACCTTTTTGTATATCTATTTTATTAAAAAAAATAATTCAAATATATTAACCTTTTAATCCTTTTGACTGACGTACCATATCCTCAATAACGATATCAAATATTTCTCCTAAAGTTCTACAGTAGGCTAAGACTAACCATGGTTCATTGGTGTGATAATGAACTTTAATTAATTCTGGATCGCCTACAACAAGCAAACAATCACCATTAAAATGAGCTTGAAAATAAGCGATAATTGATGCTTCTGATAAATTTATCCCCTCAATTAATAATTGAGTATCATATCTATATTTTATATCCAATGTTGTTCTCCTATTTCTTTATATATTTG
>JBAYAP010000078.1:0-6363 GCA_041669715.1 Acholeplasmataceae bacterium | reverse complement strand
ATTCTAAATCGTTCTCCATAATAGTTTTTATAAAGTTTGATTGAATTTCCATAGTACCACCTCAAGTCTTTATTATTATATAGTAAATTTGCGAAAACAACAAGGGCAAGGCTAGAAATAAAAACTTGAATTTTGTATATAATAATGATCGTTTTGATAATTTTTTGTCATCGCTTAATAATTCAAAAAATCCACTCGAAAAACTAAGTGGATTTTAATTGATTAATTTTTTTTATTTATTTTTTAACATTAAGTTTTTCAATAAGTCCTTTTTCTTTAGCTACTACTTTTAATTCAACTAATGTCAACTTCAAATAATCTACTTTTGGTTTTATAACTGTATCTACTTTAACAGGTTCAGCTTTTATCTCTACAGGTTTTTGTGTTTGTTTTTTCTTATTGATCTTTATAAGAATGCTAACACCGGCATATACGAAAAAGATACCAAGCAATAACACAAACACAGATATTACTATAATAAGAATGTCAATAAAATTAATACCCGTAAACATCACGAAACTGCCTATAGTAATATATAAAATATTTAATACATATTGAAATAATTTTACTTTTCTAGTTGTAATATAATTAATAATTAAATATGCAACACCTCTAACATATAAAACAAGCCCAGCCTAAAGTTGAATCTGTGCTTGATGATAAATTAAAAGTCCACAAAAAACAAAATCTAATACAAGTTCAACACCCAAAACAAGCGTTGCGTTTTTACTAATTGTTTTCTTAAATGAAAAAATAAATCTTTTAGCTGATAACACTATAAGTATAATCCCCACAATAATACCTAAAAAGTCTTGATACCATTATAAAAAATATGCCGTTATCGTAAAATCAATCATTATAGTTCCTAAAATAATATTTAAAATGTGATTCTTAAATAAATATTTTTTTATTTAAAGAAAGATATTTATTTAATGTTTAATAAATTCATATTCATCCACTTTTTACTTTGCCATCTTATAAACATTGAAAATCCTCTAAAGATTTCATCCATAGCAGTTGCTATAAACACACCTAAGATACCTAACTCTAAACGAAGACCAAACAAATATGAGAATACTACAGAAATACCAAACATTGAAATGACAGCCATCACAACTGGAAATATCGTATCCCCTGCTGATCTTAGCGCTGAAATAAATACTAGATTCATTGATCTACCAATTTCAATAAATAAAGATAAATATAAAACTTGTCTAATCATTTTTGTAATTTCAGGATTGCTTGTAAATAATGAAATCAAAGGATAAGCAAATATATTTAATAAACTTGTCACAACGAACAATGTGATAAAAGCAATTTTTATTGTATGGTTCGTTTCTTTATGCGCCTTTTCAAATTCGCCTTCACCAATATAGTAACCAACGATAATTGAATTTCCTATAGCAAATGAAAAACTAAAGATGAAAACAAATGATAAGATCAGCGCAATATATGATTGTGCAATCACCGCATCTGGCACCATCCGATTAACAAAAACCAAAATAATAATTTGCGCAATATTATACATGACATTTTCTAGTGCTGAGGGTATGCCAACAAATAATATCTTTTTTAAATGTTCAACATAAAATCTAATCTTGTGTAATTTAATATTCAAAATTTTATATGTATAAATAATGAGTAATATAACCATGACGATTCTAGCAACCAACGTACCAATAGCTGCACCTTCAACACCTAAACTTGGAATACCAAATAACCCATAAATCAAAATAGCATTCATGACAATATTTACTAAATTACCAACACCCATAATATACATTACAACTTTAGGATGACTAAAACTTCTAAAGATTGTAGACAGTCCTACCCGCAAAGAAATAAATAAAGTAGAAAAACCAACAATTTTTAAATAGATGACTGAGTCATCAATAAAGATATCATTAGTTCCAATTAAATGAATAAACCACTCACCAAAAAATATTAGGATTCCTGATAAAAAAATGCCTAGTATAAAATTTCCAACAACACCTGTTACAGCAGCATCTTTTGCTTTCTTGATTTGATTGGCACCTAAATACTGTGCAACAACAACACCAATTCCAGCAGCAACTATATTAACCAAAATTGCGATTAAGTTTAGTATACGATTAGAAACACCAACACTACCAACTGCAGTGTCAGAATAGTTTGATAACATGATTGTATCAACGGTACCTAATAATGTAAAAAATAACAGTTCCAAAAAGATAGGCCATGATATTTTAAATATATTTTTTTCTAATTGTTTCATATCATATAAACTCCTAATTTATGAATTATTATAACATTAAATAATATATTTATATTTTATAAAACGTTACCACATTTTATTAGATTTTAACTTTTGTTTTGGGAAGTAATATAAGTGGAACAATGAGCAACATTGCAGTGATCAAATATAAAATATTTATTGGTAAAGTTAATCCAATAATAACCATGATTACACCTGAGGCAATTTGACCAATCGCATCTATTTGTCCAAACGTTGATAGAACGGTTGCTTTAATTTTAGATGGTGTGTTTTGAATAATCATCATATCCAAAAGTGGTTCACTCGCTTCTCGTGCAGTATGAAATATAAGGAACCCTCCAACTGCTAAATATGGATAAGGTAAAAATCCAAATAATAAAATCCCCGTCATCATCGTTGCCGTAAAAACAAAAAGCCATGCCGAAATATGTTTATTTTCTTTTATGTATTTTTTCGTAATTTCCATTAAAACTAAACCTAATAAAATAATTAAAACATTAACAATAGATAAAATCCATATAGCGGGTAAATCAATTAAATTTCTAAAGTTTAAATTATTTAATATATGAAACTCATAGGTCCGATCTATACCTTCACTATATAAACCAAAAAACAACATGATGATAAATAGCACTTTAAGAACTTGATGTTTTTTAATATGCTTATACCCATTTGAAAATTGAGTAATATAAGATTTCCATATAGATGTTTCATGTTCACTTTTTTCAAAGTGTTCTTCTTTCATATGCATTAAATCAAAAATTCCTAAGACAAACATTAACCCTGCAGATACATAAAGTGCAATACGAATATCCTTGGTTCCAAACACTGCAGCAAGTGCAATACCTAAAACAGACATGATTGCTTTAAACTGATTTCCTGTAATTAATATTTGATTAATATTTTTATTTTCAACTTCATCACTAATCCATGATTGAAGTGCGCCACTAATAAAGGTATATCCAAATCCCCATAAAACCTGGGCAATAAATATCATGAGAAATAAAGGTGTAAGTGCTTCAAGAATTGTTGCCACACCGATTAGAAAAATACCGATGATCACTGACATCCTTCTGCTTTTTAAATCAGCAACAATGCCTGTTGGAATCTCAAAGAAAAAAATAGAAAGTTCCATAGCCGTACCTATTAAGATAAGTTGATAAATTTCTAATTGAGCAATATCAATTCTATATAAAGCTGTTGCAGTAAACATCATATTAAATGCTAGCCCCATCATACCTCTATTGATATAATATGAAATTTTTTGTTTCATCACATACCACCTCTTAGATATAGAACGATTTATTTAACACATGCATACAATGCTTTTAAAATAATCTATTTTATTATACATCACAGCATGAATTAATAATTTATTTTATCAATTATAAAATTACTTTCTATTTGAAAATAAATACTACATATCTGTATAAAATGTCTTAACAAAGCCATTTATACCAATTTTGGCCAAAAAAGCATGTTTTTATGTGAAAAATCACGTTTTTTTATTTTATTTTATTTTATTTTTTTATATTTTTTTTTATAATTATTCAATTGTTTTTACAATAATTTTATATTGTTTAAGTCACTTACTCTATTTTACAAGTATCATATCGATAGCCTTATCAGACGATAATACAGACATATGAATTCACGACCATTTCAAATCTATCTAAAGTGCGCTAAAATATATTTTCATAAATTTTTATCAGTTTTAAAATTTTTTCATCGTAAAAAGTTCAAAGAAAATTTATAGTTTTTTTATCTAAAATTTATAATATATTTAAATTTTTGATTTTTGATTTTACATACTGCCTATATACATATCAATTTTCTATAATATAAAAAAATATAACAATTTAATCTTATGATAAATTAAATCATATGCCCATATCTCAATTGATTTTTTCTAAAATCTACTTGCTCTATATTGCTAAAGAAAAAAGCAAACAAAGAATAATTGATTTACTTAAAATATTATTTTTGGTTTTATAATTTACTCTAAAAAATAAATTAAGATTTACTATATTTTTTAAAGAGGTATAGCTATTTAAATCTTAAGCGATCTTTAATTTCTAGATCTATATGTGACATTAAAGTTCATAGTATTACCAATTTTTAAAATAAAATATTTATTATTCTGACAAGATTATTAGTAAACTTAAAAAAAGAAAATCATTAGAAAATAAATTAGAACATAATAAAAGAGGTTGACCAATTTTGGTCAACCTCTGCTCATTTAATTATTTTGAAAATATTTTATGAATCATCTCTATTAATACTTCTTTGCTATAGCCTAAAGACTTTGCTAATATAATTTGTTCAGATATCGAAGTTTCAATAATATCATATTTTTTTTCACTAATCATTTTTTCTGTATGTTTTGCAACATATGACCCCTTACCAGCAATCGTATAAATGTATCCATTTTGTTCTAATATTTCCCAAGTTTTCTTAATAGTAATAATACTCACTCTTAACTCTTTTGCAGTATTTCTTATCGAGGGTAAAAGTGAATCTGATGCTAAAGTACCACTTAAGATTTGCAAGGAAATTTGATCATATAATTGTTTATATATTGGTGTTTGTGTTTGCGTATCAATTATTATATTTTTCATCATATAATACTTTCATATTTTTTAATCGAGATTCTAATTGCATATATACTAAGAATAACACTCACGATAACGCCTACACCTAACACCCAAAATTGTGTACCTAAATTACCTTCTAAAAGTTTTTGCATAAAAGAAAATTTAATAACACCGTACTCAAATATAAATCCATAGACTAAGGTAACTGCAGTTGCTATGATTAATGGTTTTCCAAAAAAATATGCTGTTTTAAAATATCCTGGAAGAAACACAATATTAAAAATACCAAACATTAAAATACCAACACCAAAGAAAGCAACGTTTAAATCCATAAAGAAATTCCAACTACCATAAAGTTCATTATGTATTAAAGTAAATATCACTGCAGCCAAAATATGTAATAACTCTATGATGTACATAGATACTGCTTTTGAAGTTACAATATCTTTTTTTGCAACAGGTAATGTTGTCATAAAATCATAATCTTTTTGATTTAAATATGCAGAAAATATTTGTGGTACTGTAACCCAAAAGAAATACATAAACGCAAGTATATAAATCCATCCAGGAATGAAAAATAATAACCCTAAAATAAACGGTAATAAAAAGAAAAATTTATTTATAGATAATCTTAATTCTTTGTTAACTAAATTACGCATGTTGTTTCTCCTTTTCTGCAAAATATATCATAATTTCATCTAGGGTTGGTTGGGCATATTTTACCAGATCAGTTTCTTTAAGTTTATTTGTTTCAATAAGTCCATTAAATCCAAACGCATTTTTTTTATATGATATCAACTTATCTTTGATCAAATTTAGCTGGTCAGTTTCACCATGAACAATTCTATACTTATCAATGAAATCATCTTTTGTTAAACTATCAATAATGTGACCACTTTGAATGAATGTTATAAAGTCAGCACACTTATCTAAATCACTTGTGATGTGTGTTGAAAACAACACACTGGTACTTCCGTCTTCAACAATTGCTTGAAATATTTCTAACAGTTCATCTCTTACAACTGGATCAAGTCCACTGGTTGGTTCATCTAAAATTAACAAATGAGCATGATGTGATAAAGCTAAAGATAATTCATATTTCATTTTCATGCCTTTTGATAATTCATAAACTCTTTTATTTTCATCTAAATTAAATTGTTTTAAATATGCTTGATACACCGGTTCATCCCATGTATCAAAAAATGTTTTAAAAACTGCAGTGATATCCTTTATTCTTTTTTTAGGATAAAAAGATTCACCTGATATATATCCTATATTCTTCTTAATATTTATTTCTTCTTCGTCCATGTTTTTTCCAAATACTATAACTTCTCCACCATCTTTATTTACAATGTTTAAAATGGATTTTATTGTTGTTGTTTTGCCAGCTCCATTTTCACCTATAAATCCCATAATGAATCCTTGTGGTAATGTAAAAGAAACATTGTTTAATTTAAACGTTTCATAATTTTTACAAATACCCTTTACAATCATTGCTTCCATAATTTCTCCTTT
>JBAYAP010000077.1:0-6602 GCA_041669715.1 Acholeplasmataceae bacterium | reverse complement strand
TTTCTTTGTCTTATTGCCAATTATTCGTGGATTTATATCATTAGTAATATTTAGACCTATTTGGGCGTTTATTATTAAAAAGAGAATTATCAATAGTCAAAATAAGGATTATGAATTAGAATGCGAAGAAAAAGGGAAAAAATATAAACCAAGAAGAAAAATTCATAAGAATTGGCTTAGCCGTTTACTCGGAGGTTTATTTGGTGGTGTTGAAGGATTAATTGCTGCGTTTATTGTTTTAATTCCAATTACAGTTATGGCAAGTTATGTTTCAGATATTGATACTGCTGCACTTGCAAGTATTGAATCTGATACGACATCATTATCATCAGGCAGTATTGCAGGATTTAGCATACCAGATGAAATCATTGATTATCTAAATCAAATTAAAGAAATGGATGAAAATGGATTTGGGGCAGTAACGCGTCAAATTACAATTAATCAAGTGCCCATTGATCAATATATTTTTGATCAAGTTTTTACTGTAAAAACAACTGTTAATGATGAAGATGTTTCAGTAAATTTTATTAATGAATTAGAAAATATTATTGGCATTGGAACAATTTTAATTAACGGAGGATATTTAGATCCTGATTTTGATTTTACTCAGATTTCTACTGCTGATTTAGAAAATATTGAAGCATTAATGACTTATATAGGTAATTCAGATATGTTACAATATTTAATTCCTACAGCTGCACAATATGGTGTTGATCAATATTTATCTAGTGAATCAGGCATTGATTTTTCTGATCGACAAGCATCACAAGATGCATTAGATATGTTTTATAATATTGATTGGTCAAGTGAATTTGGTCGTTTATATACATTAATTGCCTCAGTTTTAGAATTTGGATCAGTCCAAGAAATACTTGATTATATGAGTGATCCAACATCATTAGCTGACTTAACACCTGAACAAGGTATAGCTATGGCTGAAATCATACGTAGTTTTGGAGATTTAGAAGTGTTATCTTTAATTAATGTTGGTATTGATTATTTAACAACTTTAGAATCTGTTCAAAATCAAATTTCATGGATAAGTGATCAAGCCGAAAAAGAAGAGTATTTACAAGAACAATTGGCATTTATATTAGATGACCCAGATTTCTTTATTGGAGAAAATGGCGAAATTAATGAAATCGCAAATTTAATTGCATTATTCTTTGATGATTCATATGGAGATACAAATTTAGATCAAATTATTGATAGTAATGGCGATATTCAAACGATACTTACTGTTCAAAATGAAGATTGGGTGTCTGCACTTATTACGCAGTTAACACAATTAGATTTATTAATGAATGCTATTCCAGTTGGTGTTGATTTTGCTTTATATAATATGGGTGGCGAATTAATTGATGAAACATTAGCTGCCGATTTAGAAACTTCATTAGCTACTGTGACTTGGGATGATGAGTTTACAAACTTCGATAATATTTATCAAAGCATTGTAAAAATTGGATTAGAACAAATTTTAGTCGATAATCCAAATTATTATCAATATCTTGATTTTGTGATTGAAAACAATATTGATGATGTAAAAGACATTGTTACCTATATATTTGAGGATTCACAAATAGTGAATTTGGCGCTTACAAAAATCGCACCAACTCTAATTGATCAATTTATAACAGATGCTGAATTAAAAGAAATAGTAGAAAGTATTGTATTAGATGATCAAGATGAGTTTGTTTTTGAAGTGGGATCTGAAATTAATAATTTATTAACAATAGCAGAATCTGCGTATAATTTTACAGATATCACAGAATTACAAGGCTTTTCACAAATGACAGTAGAAGATCAATTACAATTACTTGCTCAATTTGGTGATATGGAAACTGATGATTATGATGCATTTATATCAGCATTTAATGAATTGCAAATACTACAAGGTATTGATCAAGATGTAGCATTAAATATTGTAAATAAATTTGGATTTGAAGATCAAGTTTATTTACCTAGTGAATTTGTATTAAATGATGAATTTACAGCAATCTTAGATATGGTTCATGATGTTGGGATATATTTAAATGATCATTATGAAATTGGTGACAATTATGAAGATTTAGATTTAACTGATTTATTGTCAGTTTTAAGTGATGATTTATTAGAATCTGACCAACGTTCAGATTTAGTTTTCTTTAATATGGCTTATTATGCTCAAAAAAATGCCGCTGATGGAGCTTTTTCATCATTTTTATCAGTGCCTGATAGTTTATTAAATGCTGATATAGAATCACAAGCATGGTCTGATGAAATTACAGCGCTCATTGGTAGTATTTTTGATATTGCAACTGTTGTAGGTGAAACCGATGGTATTACACTTTCAGCTCATGATATTATTTTATATAGTACTCAAATGTCTGATTTACCTGTAGAACTTATTACACAATTTAGTGATCAAACTATAGCTGAAGCAGCGTTTGGATCATTAGATGATTCACTCATCTTAAGAGCTTCAATTAAAAAAGCAATTGATGCTCAAGGGAAAAATTTAAGTGGTAGTTTATTTGGACATGAAATTCAAACACCAGCGCATTTAGTTACTGATGATGCATTAAATGAAGGTGTATTTGTGGATTTAATCAATGGGTTTGCAACATTTGTTGATGGTATGAATGAAACATTAGGTTTTACAAAATTTGGAAATTTTGTATTTGATGATTTAAGTATATATTTTAACGCATATAATCAAATGGATAATGCTGATATCGAAGCTTTTGTAGAATCTGATTTATTACGTGGGGTCATTAGCGATATATTACTTGATTCAAGTTATCAACAATCTTTAGTAGATACATTAAATGACGCACAAGATATTTTAGATTTTCCTAATGATTTCTTTGCAGTTGATGACGATTTGATTGACGGTCCAGTTTTAGTTTCAGGTGAAATTACAAATATCTTTACGATGGCAAAAGCTTTAGAATTAAATGATATTAGTGATTTTTCATCAATTGGGTTAGCGACATTTACTGATTTAGTTGTTGAAGATCCTATTACAGGTGAAGATCAATTCGACGAATTTTTTGCTTCTAATTATATCTATACAATTTTAGATAAAATTATCCAACTAGATAGTATAAGTGAATATGTTTCTACATTACTTGGCGATTCATTAGGTGCAGATTTTCAAACATTAGATTTATCAATTCCAAATGCTATGTTAGGTCAAGCAGTTGATGTAGGTACAACAATTACCGCAATTGAAGAAGATAGAATTCCTAAAGAAGAATTTAGAAATATTTTAACGTCAATTTCAATGTTAGGTGACATCGGATCCACAAATTTAGAAACTTTTACTAATATGATAGATCCATCAGTATCGAATGATGATTTTGCAACATTTATTAATTCAGACTTTATATATTTTGTATTAGGAAGACTTATAGGTAATGAAGGCTTTAGCGATTATGCTGAAGATACATTATCAACTGCATTTGGTGATGATCCAGTAGCATTAGATATGGATGTTCCAGCAGACGCATTAGGTACTTTAGGTATTGAAGATGGATTAATCACAAGAGTTGAATTAAGAAATCTTATGGTGTCATTTAAATTATTAGGTTTTGGTGGGGATACAGAAATTGATGTTGCTAGTATCATTTCATTACCAACACTTAATACATATTCTTCAACCGAAGATGATTTAGATATTTTCTTAAATAGTATTTACTTAAGAGATAAGATGAGTCAAATGTTATTATCTGATACAATCGTTGATTTGATTGGCTCAGGTCAATTTGAACATGATGCTTTTGACCTACCATTAAATGCATATGACACTACGATTAATACAAGATTAAGTCAAACACAAATTCATAAGTTGTTTGATAGTCTTACAATATTAGGTATCAGCGATTTTGATTCTTTAGATATAGGCATTGAAACAGTAACAGATTTAGATTCAGCCGACCAAACAGAATTATTAACATCAATATATTTATATGAAGTTATTGATTTAATGATTAAAGCACAAGAGGTTGATCCAATGGATCCAGGTTCTACAGGATTAACAATTCCAGTAGATGCTTATGTATTAGGTGGTTATTATGATGGTATGGTAAGTGAAACTGAAATTCTTGCTGTATTAAGTGTCTTTGATATTCCAGAAATAGGTACAGATCCAACATTGATTGATATGGATGATATTACAACAACCGTATTAATGTCAGTTGTTGATAAAGGGTCAGTCATTATTAATCAAATGATTTCAGATCAAATTGAAGATGCATTAACTATTGATAATACAATTGTTCCTGAAGCTTATGAATTAACTGTTGGTGTAGATAGAATATTAGTTACTGAAATGAAAGCTATGGTTACATCTATGGAAGCTTTATCAGTTACTAAACTAAGTGAAGGTGTTTCTACTGACAATGTTTCAATAGCCACGTTAACGACATTAAATGAAATAGGATTAGCAGAGGCTACACCTGTTGATATTTATGATTCATATATTGTTCATTATTTGATTTCTAATAGTATTAAAGAGGCACTTTCTAGTCAAATGAATATTCCAACTGGATCTTATATGGTTGGAAGTACAACATATTTTGATGTTTCAGAAATTGAAGATTTAATTGATGCATTAACACTTTTAAAAACTGGCGATACATCTGCGTTAATCACATCAATTGCACCAGTTGATAATAGTTTATTTACACCTTCACTAGTCGAAGATTTATTAGATTTAGATTCATTAATGATTTATAGATTAGTTGCAAGTGGTATTATTGATGCTAATTTAGCAGTTGAAGCATCTTATGCTGAAAACGGTGAATTAAATTATGATTCAAATGCAGTAAATGAAGATTTAAGTATTGATGAAATGTATGCATTAGTTGAAGCAATGAATGTTATGCTTATTACAAATATTAATGAACCATTTGATCCTAATACGATTACAGTTGCACAATTACAAGATTTACATTATGTTGGTTTAGGTGATGATGGTATATCAGATCCATTTGATTCATATATTATTCACCATATGATATCAGATGCCATAAAAACAACATTAACAAATCAACCTTCAACTATATATATGACAAATACAGATGAAGATATTTTATCTGATGAAGTTCAAGCAATTATTAGTGCGATTTTAATTTTAAATGATCAAAACACAACAGAAACATTGGCGGATATTTCATTTGCGAATACAGGACTGACACCAGACAAGATTGAAGATCTTCTTGATTTAAATTCAGTATTAGTCGATCGTCAAATTTCTACAGGCATTATCGATGCAAGCTTAGCAGTTGACGCATCATATGCTATAGATGGTGAATTCAATTATGATGAAACTGCAATTAATGAAGATTTAAAAGTTGATGAAATGTATGCATTAGTCGAAGCAATGAACGTCATGATAATTACCAATTTAGATGCGTCATTTGATCCTAATACGATTACAATTGCACAATTACAAGATTTACATTATGTTGGTTTAGGTGATGATGGTATATCAGATCCATATGATTCAACGATTGTTCATCATATGATATCAGATGCTATAGAAACTGCATTAACTAATAGACCTTCAAATATATACATGACAAATCTAGAAGAAGATATTTTAACTGATGAAGTTCAAGCAGTAATTGATGCTATAGCAATATTAAATACCAATCCTACAGCAACGTTAGGTTCAATGTCATTTGCTAATAGCGGATTAACACCAAGCAAGATTGAAGATTTATTAGATTTAGACGCACTTATTATTTATAGACAAATTTCAGAAGGCATTATTTCTGCAAATATTGATGTCACTGAAGCATATGCAATAGTAGGTGAAGATAATTACGATAGTGCTTATTTAGTTCCAGGTAATCTAAACATTGATGAAATGTATGCAATAGTAGCAGCAATGGATGTTATGACAATTACTGATTTAGATGCACCATTTGATGCTACAGAAATTGATATTAACGACTTACAATTACTTCATTATATTGGTTTAGGTGATGATGGTATTTCTGATCCATACGATTCATATATGGTTCATAACATCATATCTGATGGATTAAATTCATCGTTACCATCTATTGGAGATATTGCATTTAGTGGCAGTTATATCAAACAAGCAGAGATTCAAGGATTTATTGATGATCTAAGTACTTTAGGTATTAATAGTATTGATGAATTCTCATCAATTAATGGTGCAAACGTGCTTACATACTTTAGTGATGACGCAGCAGTTACAACAGTCTTTGATAACAGTTCAACAAACAGTTTAACCATTACATATTATTTCTTAGATGATGTGTTAGACCCAGGTGATTCAACATTGCCTGGTGTGACTAGAATACCAGATGATGGCTACGGTGTCACACTTGTTGTTAGAGATGATTTAAGAGATTTCATTATCAATAATAATTAATTAATAAAAAATGGCAATCCCAATTGGGGTTGCCATTTATTTTATAATTGATTTAAAAAGTTAATATAAAATTTAATTGCATTTACAATGTTTTCTTTAGATATCTTTTCATCATCACCATGAATAAGTTTCAAATCAGAACTTGTTACTTGATAAGGTGCAAATTTATAAACCCGTTCACATATTTCATGATAGTGTCTAGAATCAGTGGTTG